>DCGZ01000070.1 GCA_002314675.1 Fibrobacter sp. UBA1765
ATATCTTACTAAATTCCTTTTCAATACACTTACGGAAGCCATCAAGTCCATTGCTATCCAGCCAACTTCCGTTCGTGATAAAGCCAATGATTCCTCCACTCTTTGGATCGATTCGATCAGTAGCCCAGCGGAATGCCTTGATATAGCTATCATAGGCGGCTTTATTTAGATTTGCTTCACTTGTGGCAACGTATTTGCTTTCAATTTTAGCGTCCAAATCCGGATATTTCTGATTCTGTGCATTATCATTTGCGGACTTCTGTCCCACAGAATACGGCGGATTTCCCACAACAACTTGAATCTTGGTTTTCTTCTGGGCGCGAGCGCGAGGGCCATTCACAGGGAAAACATCTTCACCGAAATCCACCTGCTCCACATTTTCTCCCAGCTGGAAGGAGTCCGTCAAACACATTCCCTTGAATGCAGTATAGTCCGTCGCATTCATGGCATCGTGATAGGCGTTTTCAATGTTCACACTTGCGATGTAATAGGCAAGCAAAACAATTTCATTTGCATGAAGTTCCTTTTCAAACTTTCTAGGCAAATCTTTCTTGCTGATAAGACCACTCTGGATAAGACGGGTTATGAAGGTTCCTGTTCCAGTAAACGGATCAACGATGTTCACGTTTTCATCGGTAAGTCTGCGACCAAACTCATTGCGAAGAATATCGTCCACACTTCGAATGATAAAGTCAACGCATTCTACAGGGGTATAGACAATACCCAGTTTTTCAACGGTCTTCGGAAGCGCGCTCTTGAAGAACTTATCATAAAGCTCGATAATTATCTTCTGTTTGCCTTCGGCACTTTCCACACCTTCTGCGCGCAGTTTTACGCTGTTATAGAACTTTTCAAGACTACGCTTATCCACATCATCGGTAGTACTCTCCACCTCGTTAATGATGCGCTGCATAGCCCTTGAAACAGGATTGTTCTGCGCGAAGTCATAACCCTCAAATAAAGCTTCAAAAACGGGCTTCGTAATCAAATGCTGCGATAGCATTTCGATTGCCTGTTCCTGATCCACACCTGGATTTAAGTTTTTCTTCAACGCAGAAAGGAACCTGTCAAATTCCTTCTTGGGCTTACTACCTTCTTCCGCGATTAGCTTACGGATGCGGTCTTCATGACGTTTTGCAATATCGGCAACGTCCTTTGCCCAGTCTTCCCAATATCGACGACTTCCTACTTTTTCGACCATCTTTGCATAGATGGCGCCTTGAAGTTCCTGGAATTTTAGTTCAATCTGTTCCTGCAGTTCTTTCGTTTTCGGATCAACATCGACGTTTTCAGTATCAGTTTGGCCACCCTTTGGAGCATCACCCGGAGTGACGATGATTCGACCGTTTGTATTCGGTTTCGAATTAAACTGAATCTTATTTACCATGGCGTTGAAACGGTCGTCATGGGCGCGCAGCGCGTTCAAGATTTTCCAAACAACCTTGAATCGTTCGTTGTTATCCAGGGCGTTTTCAGCTTTTTCATTGGAAGGCACAAGAACAGGAATAATAATGTAGCCGTACTTCTTGTCCTTGGCGGTACGCATAACACGTCCAACGCTTTGAACAACATCAACTTCACTGTCGCGAGCACTGAGGAACAAAACAGCATCCAGACTGGGAACGTCAACGCCTTCGCTAAGGCATCGCACATTGTTCAAAATACGGCACTCGCCATCAGGAATATCCGACTTCAACCAACCAAGACGTTCTTCACGCTGAGTAGCCCCCATGCCACCGTCAATGTGCATGGCAGAAACCTTCACCGTCTTTTTCTTTACTTCCGGTTTAAGGCTTTCATAGTAGCTTTCCTTCAAGTCGTTTATGACAGATACGATTTCCTTGGATATCTTAATATTCTGCGAGAATGCAACTGCGCGCTTCATCGGAAGCGGGTCTGTTTCTTTTAGTTGCTGATCGCCAACCAGTGTAATTTTCGAAAGAGCATTGAAACAGCCAATCAACTTCGCTTCATCATCCGTCAGCATTTCTCCACTGTCTGTAGCAAGGGATTGCTGCAAACTTTCGTTCATCGCCATTGGATCAATTGTAAGCACCAAAACCTTATAATCGCTCAAAAGCTGTTTTTCAACAGCTTCACCAAAACCGATGCGGTACATTTCCTCACCGTATTTTTTTACATCGTCCATTGAGCAAATTTCAACACTACTTTCTTCCGCTTTCTTCTTGCTGCTTTCGCTATACAGGCGCGGAGTTGCGGTCATGTACACACGCTTCTTTGCCTTGAGGAACTTGGAATCATGAACCTTGACAAAATTGGATTCATCCTTTCCTGCAAGCGTCACACCTGTTGTACGATGAGCTTCATCGCAGATAATCATGTCAAACTCAAAGTCAGCACCCATCTTTTTCTGCGCCTGGGCAATAACTTCGATAGACTGATAAGTGCTGAATACAACGGTCATGCCGCCTTTCTTTATTCGGGCGAGTTCCAACTGTTTGACGATAGTCTTGACGTCCGTAGAAGCAGGCAAGGCAAGATCTATTACACTATAGCCATCACCTTCATTTTCTTCCATCTTCTTGGATGATTTAGACACTCCGGCATCGGAACAAATACAAATAGGCTTTATCGGGTCTTTGGCATCAGCCGTCCATTCTCGCAAGGTCTGACCAAGCAAGGCGATTGAAGGAACCAGGAACAGAATTGTACCCTTGCCTTCCGTTTCTTTTTCTGCCACACAAAGAGCTGTGTACGTCTTACCAGTACCGCAAGCCATGATGAGCTTGCCTCTATCGTGTTCGCCATTCTTGAAATACTCATGAACGTTTTGAATTGCAACCTTTTGATGGTCCCTTGGAGCTTTCTTTTCAAGCAAAGCCTTTTCACCGCTGGAACCTGCATCCAGCTTTTGCCAGTCAACCTTGGCAGCTTCGAGTTCAATCAAGCCAATTCGATGAAATTCCGGTTCCTGGTTTTCCAAAGAGTTTAAGGCTTCTTTATTAAAGCCCTTTTCTGTGGTGTCAATCCAAAGACGATATGCAAACTTTATCTTTGATCCATCTGCATCCTTGAAAGTCTTTCCAGACGTTGCAAGGAACGTATCTACTGCGGGTTTGTCGATCTTTGCGTCCGCCTTGTAGCATTTACACTGGATTGCCCAGTAGTTTCCGCCCGCAGTTTGCGCAACAAGATCAATACCGACGTCCTTGCCTCCGAACTGATCCTTTGCAAAGAAATCATTCCACAGCCATACATTTTCCAAAGTAGAAGCGAAAACAGGGTCTGTTTTAAGGTAGCGCAACATCAGCAATTCAAACTTATTGCCCTTGTCTCGCTCAGAAATGCTTTCAGCACGATACTTGTCAAGAATGCGAGTGAAAGTGGATTTATAAGCACCACTAAAGTCCATCTTGGGCTCCCTAGTCTCATGCTCCACGCCGGGCATATATCGAACACCCAAGCCACCTGGAGATTTCACCCATTCATTTTCGGGCCACAATTTATACTCAAGAATATGTACTCCAAAATCGCCATCAAATTCCACAGCATCGCCAGTCAGCACCTCACCGATAATCATGCCATTTGTGTTCCCTTTGGAGAACAGTCTTTCGGCTTTCTTGCAATTTTTCTGAAATTCTTCCAGAGCTTCGGCTTTTTCAGAATCCGTTTTTTTCTTTATGGACTTTTGAAGCTGTTTTTCCCAATAAGCAAGTTCACTTTTCAGCTGGGTTTCCGTACCCATACTTTGTGCTACGGCAATAGCAAGACGCTTATTCGCAAATGTCTTTGCATTCGTCCTGAACTCAAATGTTTTCACTCCCGTAACGACCAGTTCGGCAAAGGGAGAACGGATAACAAAATACTGTTGCGACTTGCTGTTTGCCATATAGAAATACCTGATGTAAGAATGCGGATTTGAATCAATCCATCAGGGAAAATATAACACAACAAAATGACACTAAAGTGTCACAAAAATTTTTTCAAGCCTTATTTTGTCAAAATCGTCTTCAAAAACTGAACCTCAATAACCTTCTTTACCGGTTTGCCCTTTTTCTGATTGGATATAAAATTCAACAGGCTTCTTGGCAAGGTAGTCCTGTACAAGTCTTAAACACTGAGAAATTCTTTTGGATAAAAAATTCCTTATTAC
>DCGZ01000142.1 GCA_002314675.1 Fibrobacter sp. UBA1765
ACACGTTTAGTTAATGCCGCGCTTCACTCGCAACGACATGGAAAAGTACAATTTATGCCGACAGCCGACTGACTACTAATTTCTGATTCCTTTCGTCTTCCGTCTTTTAACTCCTGACTTCTGTCCTCTGTCCTCTTATTTCTGTATTCTAACTCATGAAAATCTCTGAAATCTTCCTTAGCATCGAAGGCGAAGGCATTCGCACAGGCGCCCCGGCAGTGTTCATTCGCCTGTTCGGTTGCAACCTCCGCTGCTCTTATTGCGACTCCATGTATGCCGTAGAAGGCACTGACTATTGTGAATTGAGTGTTGAAGAAATTCTCCAAAAAGTCAAATCTTTCAACACTCAGTATGTCACCTTAACAGGTGGCGAGCCATTGATACATAAAAATGTTGATACGCTGTTAAAAACTTTAGAAAATTCAGGATATTTTATCAACATCGAAACAAACGGCACCATGCCAAAACCGATCGGCTTCAAGCACCTTTTTTGCACCATGGACTGGAAATCTCCGAGCAGTGGAATGAATTCCAGAATGAAAATGGAAAACCTATTAACGCTCGACGAGCACGACGTGGTTAAATTCGTTGTCGCAAATGTTGAAGATTTAGAGGATGCAGCCAAGGTTGTGGAAAGTTTTGAACACTTGTTCACAGCACAAGGGAAAAAACTGCCAACATTCTATGTTTCGCCAGTCTTTAACACAATGCCTTACGAACAGATGGTCAACTGGATCCTTGCAAATGACACCATGCGAAAAAATAATGTGCGCTTTCAGGTGCAACTCCACAAGATTATCTGGGATCCGAACGCCCGCGGTGTTTAGCTGTTCAAAAAGATGGTAATTCTGCTTTAAAAAAAATTTAATTTTAAGGCAGATTTTTTTCAGCAAGGCAAACTATGGCAAAGCAATCTATCTGTGGAGCAAATTGTGCAACCTGCCCCATGAACGGCAAATGTGCCGGTTGTATAAAAACAAAGGGAAAACCTTTTGGCGGTAAATGCGTTTTAGCAGAATGCTGCCTTGGCAAAAAACTGAAACGCTGTGAACAATGCAAAGCTACTGAAGATTCCTGCTGCAAGAAGATGGAACTCCTCAAGGAAATTAACAGCCTTAAAGTGAACGGCATGCCCAAGGTGAAAGAGCTTTTCGCCCTGAATGGTTCCTTTGTCAACATGGAATACAGTCTTTCAAATGGGCAAAAAGTCAAGCTGCTAAACGACAGCGACATTTACCTTGGGAACCAGTTGCCTAAAAAAGATAGTGACCGTTGCTACGGCATTGCCGCCAACAACACACATATATTAATATGTGAATATGGCGAAAATGGCAAAGATCCAGAAATTGTGATTTATAAGAAGAGATGAATTCAAACCCAACCATAACACGCTATTATATATTACCTCTATGAAAATTGATCACATTGCCATCTGGGTTCAGGATATCGAAAAAGTCTGCGGGTTCTACCAGAAGTATTTAGGTGGAATCATCCAGCCGGAATATCATAATCCCACCAAAGGTTTTACCAGCAGGTTTGTTACCTTCGAAGGCGGCGCCCGCATTGAAGTGATGCACCGGAACGACATCGAATCTTCAATACCCAATCCACATTTAGGATGGTGTCATGTGGCAATATCCCTAGGGTCCAAGGATATGGTAGACAAGTTGACCACCCAGATGGAAGCCGATGGCATTACCATTATAGGGCAGCCTCGAACGACGGGGGATGGATACTACGAAAGTGTGGTTCAAGATCCCGAAGGCAATCTAGTAGAACTGACCGTATAAATAATTTTCTGCTTCTCTCGCCTCATAAGGTTTCACGTGAAACACGCACAAGGTTTGGATGCAAAAACAAGCTTGCTTGTTTTTATAGCCAAACCGCAGGGTGTAGCATGCGAAGCATGCCAACACGCAAACCGAAGATGCGACAGGGAGCTTGCTCACCGGCATGACCGAACATGAGCATATAGCGCACGAAGTGCTCCAACATCCCGTTTTTGTATATTGGGTTTATGTTTACCTCCAAGCGGATTCAAAAACTATTCATTATGGCCATCATACTCTTTTTGGCTATTCTATTATTTCTCTTTCTCAGCTACCGAATCCAAACCACCAACTACGACATAGAGACAGGCAAAATTCATTCACCTCTAAGGATTGCCCTTATAACTGATCTCCACTCCTGCAAATATGGGGAGAACGAAAAACCTATCCTAGAGCTTATTGATACCGAACAGCCCGACATTGTTTTGCTAGGTGGCGATATCTATGATGATGACCTCCCCATAGAAACTGCCGCTGATTTCATTCAGGCAGTCTCCCAGAAGTATCCCTCATTCTATGTCTCCGGAAATCACGAATACTGGAGCAGCCAAATGGACTTCATAAAAGAAGTAACAACAAAAGCCGGCGCAACAGTCTTAGAAGGGAACTGTTTACAATTCAATAAGTCCAATGACACTATCAATATATGTGGCATCGACGACCCTACACACATCGGGTTAGATTCCCTAAAAGTTCAACTCGAATCAACAATGAAATTTCTGGACAAGGGTAAATACAACATTTTGCTAGCCCACCGACCTGAACTTGTGGATATATACGCTGAATATGGATTTGACTTGGTAACCGCAGGCCATGCTCACGGAGGGCAATGGAGACTGCCGTTTTTTCTTGAAGATGGATTATATGCGCCAGATCAGGGATTCTTTCCAAAATACACAGGCGGCATTCACCAAAAGAAAGAAACTGTCATGATTGTGAGTCGAGGTCTTGCGAAGGAAAGCACAAGACTTCCCAGATTATTCAACCGACCCGAAATCGTCTTCATCAACCTTCTATAATTTAGCGAGATTATACCAGCAAAAAATCCCCGAGGCAATCGCCCCGGGGATTTTCCAACCATAGGAGAACCGTATGACTAGTACGGGAGGGGAACCAACCCTCATTTATTATATCGGCACTCCAAAAAGAATTGTCAAAAGAAAAAATCATTTTTTGAGCAAATCTTGCGGGGGGGGACTTTTTCTATATTGGCACTTGCAAAAGCAGAATGACATCAACATAGGAGGTTATATGAAGAAGATCTTTCTTTTAGTCGCATCATTTGTTTTTTCTGCACATGCCATTAACTGCATAGAAGCATTTTCAATTTCTAATTATGATGGATCCAAAAAATTTGATAATACATATACCTTAGACAGCACTCAGTCCATAAATGGCAGCGATCTAAGTGGTTTCAGCTATGCTCATACCACATTTAATCGTGATAAAAATGGCGCTATAGAAAGCGTAACAAGATGCACCGATGAATGCAAAACTCTCTCATACAAAGAAGTCATCACACAAAACGATGCCGATAATTCCATCACTACAAATACGTACATAGACAACCATTTAACTACATCTCAGACATATTTCCCTGAAAAGGATTCCACAGTAGCAATTCAATACTCTGAAATAGATGATATGGAAGCAATGTTAATTTCCTATACAATTAACGATACTATCTATGGACTACAATACTTTTATGATGTATATGAAGGTGAAGGCAAATTTGAATTAATGAACAGTTATTATATAGCCTTAGATTCTATTGACAGCAATATATGTTACCAATACAGCCTAAAGAATGACCCAATGTCAAAATACTGGATTGAAAAAACTGACAGTTCAATGACTTTTTTCTATTCGAGAATATATGATGATGAATTTGTGGGAAAGTATTACTTTTCAAAAATTGGTAGCGAAGGAACAACCAGTTTAAATCACAAAATTCACCCAGCAATCGTAAATAAAAAGTTCCAGCTATTCGATCTTATGGGTCGCCCAGCCAAGCAAAAGCAACATATCATCAAGGTTGGGAAATAAATCTGTTTGCAAACGTACCCGGGGCAAGTGCCTCGGGCTTTTTTCTTATAAGGAATCTTTCCCAGAATTCAAATCCACAATCCACATTAACCGTTGGATGTATTTAGGCAGGATATCGTGGATTAATGTTGAAGAGTCATCGTCGGGGGTGAATGTCTCTTCTTGCTCCATCATGTCGCTCATGACAGGAGGGAGTACACCAAAGAGATTTTTGACTTCTTCTGCAGTATATTGCCGATGAAGGATCGGTTCGCCAGATAGAGTCTTGACAGCAGCAAGTTCTTCTGCGGGGTAAAACTTGCAGGGTTTCCAAACTTCATTACCATGCTTGTCCCGAGATCCGGCAGCTCCGAACAAGCGGCAAATGGAAGCGCGGCCACCATAAATAGTACAATGTCCTGGCAGGTTCGTCCCCGAAATATCCTCCCGAAAGAAGGGGCAATGTTGGAATGTTGCAAAAGTTTCACGTGAAACATTTATCAAAGGAAACTTTCCCTCGGCAACATTCTGGGCTACGTCAGGCTGATTGCACAATAGCCAGGCGGCCATGTAAAGAGCTTCACTTTCCAGCAAGTCAGGCTCAAAATGTTCACAGCATTTGCCACAGCCATGAGGGCAGGTGAACTTGGACTTTTCAAACCATTCCCGTTGCTTTTCTTCGATTCGGGAATAAACTGCATCCATTTCAACTAGGATGTCGTATTCTTCGGTACCCCTCAACTTTTCAAGAATAGGGGCAATTTCAGAAATCATAAACGCCTTCCTGTTGCTGTAAAAACTAACAAAGGCAATATTACTTGGTACAAATATTCTTCAGATATTTTCCTTATTTCAGAGAAATATCACTCCTTAAAACACTTTTGTAAGGTTACTAGGTCATACCAATTTAAGCTAACTTGATTGGCGTGACTCTCACTTTCGGTTGGTGTGTTTCACGTGAAACATTGTTATGGACAATAAAAAAAGACCAGGTTTTAACCTGGTACTTTTTACTTTATAATACCCCTATTATATATTAGCTAATACGTCCTGGTAAATCCTCAACATCAATTCATCGAAACAGCAGAAAATCACCTTCTTCACATTCTGCACTGGGTATTCCCGAACCGTCTTCACAGCAATTTCGGTAGCCGCCTTTTTAGGGTAGCCATACACTCCGGTAGAGATAGCGGAGAATGCCACCGTCTCGCAACCGTTTTCTTCCGCCAGCTTCATGGAGTTTTCATAACAGGATCTGAGCAGTTCCGGCTCCCTGTGAAGGCCGTCTTTATAGATTGGCCCCGGAGTATGAATCACGTACTTTGCCGGCAATTTGAATCCCGGTGTAATTCTAGCTTCTCCTGTTTCGCAGCCGCCAAATACTTGGCAAGCTTCGAAAAGTTCTCGACCAGCAGCCCGATGAATAGCGCCGTCTACCCCACCGCCGCCAAGCAATGATCTGTTGGCAGCATTCACAATCGCATCCACATTCAGCTTGGTAATATCACCTTGAACAACTTCTATTTTGACCATTTTTTACCTACAATAAATTCAGTTATGGTTAAACATTATCCAGTTATAAGATAATCAAAAAGAGCCAAAAGACAACAAAAATTTATTACTTTAAGGCAAGTTTTTTTATCAACCTTGCGCATGTTGGTATTAATGCTGTCGCATTAATACTACACTCTTCGCCTCAGTCATGTCAGTGAGCAAGCTCCCTGCCGCGACGTTCGGCTCGACTGTGTTTCACGTGAAACATTGAACGCAAAAAAACGCAACCAAGTGGCTGCTTTAACATTTACCCACGGGCAAGCAAAGGATAATCCTTAATTAAAACATCATCTACCTGCTTTTGCCATTCCACAATCACATTGCAAACATCGGCACCATTCTTTTCGAGCTTATAGCTGTACTTGTTTTCTTCGATCTGGTATTCCTTGCAAACCAGGATTTCATCCAAAAAGCATTCTTGGAAATACCTGACATTAATACTTTTTACAGCAAAGCCATCACCAAAAGCTCTCACTCTCGGTTCCATTGCCACACGCAAATAAACCTTGTTATTCACATGATTATTAAAGTCAATATCGCTAAGGGTAATCGGATGCTCAACAACGCTAGTCACATTTTCAGATTCCACCCACGTAAACTTCTTATGTTCACCAAGTGCAAGCTCATTAACAGTCTCGATCTTTCCTTCAAGAATTTCAGTAGAACTCGGGCGCTTCTTTACCGCATCCATAATCAGCCAGCAGGCACTCCCCTTTGCAAAAACCTTTCCCCTGTGACTCATGGTAAAATCACTATAGATTTTTATGCGGGAGCGCTCCGACACCCAAATATCAACCTGAACCTGTTCCGACCAGAACGGAAGAATGTCCACGAACTGGATTTCAAATTCAGTAATGATCCAATAGAGATTCTGGTCCACTACATCAAAAGCAGCAAGATACTTTTGCGTCATTGACTTGGCGAAACCATCTTCAAAAAATGAAACAGCCGCTAACGGAGACATACGGTAATTTCTACCCATGTCATGATTAACAACTGTATAGATACTTGAAAATTTTGGCATAAATAATATCTCCACTAATATTTTATTGAATGCAAAGTCAATTTAAAAATAATGATTTTTTCTCCTATGAACTTTTGACATAAATTCACGATAAAATGCAACATTTTTTATCAATTCAAGAACTTCGTTCAATAAGGTTGACATGTTACACTCTGCGGATTGCTCCTTCGGAATCAACTTACTGTGTCAGGATATATTAAAGAATAAGTTCTCTGTTATATCCCTAGGCTAGTGAATGTTTCACGTGAAACATTCAACATTTCAAGACCGATCATACATCCGAATTAGCCAACTTTGATTTACCTGTGCACTTTTCAACAAGTTTTTATTCACCATTTTTTAAACACAGTACATTTCTATTTTTCAAAGAAAAAAGCATTCTACTAAGAACTTTTCAACAGTTATTCACAATTCCCTTACAACTATGTTTAAAATCTAACGCTCCCCTACTTGGCTCTTGAAAAATAAAATTCTAAATTGTTTCACGTGAAACATTACAACGACGCACATCAAGAAGAACTCTTTAGAAACTTTCTAGCAGAACAAAAAGTAGAGCTTTCTGACTCCACACTAGAAAAGCTTTATCAATATGCCGAATGTGTAATTCAAGGGAACGAACTTCAAAATCTTATTTCCAAGAACGACGCTACAAAATTCTTGTCTAGGCATATTGCAGATTCTATCATGCCATACTGCAAGCTTCGTGATACCCTGGGAATGACAGAAGGTAAACGTTGGGCCGATATGGGTGCAGGTGGCGGCTGTCCAGTTTTTCCTTTGGCGATTGTCATGCCGGAACTCAAGTTCTACGCAGTCGAACCACGCAACAAGCGTGTCCAGTTTTTGCAACAGACAAAGGAACAGCTTGGCCTTAAAAATCTTGAAGTTGTTGGAAAGCGTTTTGAAACCGCAGAACTTATCAATCTTGACTTTATCAGCTGCCGTGCACTTTCAACATTTGAAAACGACTGGGAACGAGCAAAGTTCAATCTTAAAAGTACAGGCTACTTTGTAACACTCAAGAGCTTTGAAACAATCGCCCATCTAGAAGCTGATCCACAAGTAAATATTTGCAAGTACAACCTTCCAGAAGAAGAACGCCAATACGCACTTGTATATAGAAAGAGATAATAGAAATTAGAGTAAACGAACGGAATAGTTAATGGCTAAAGTAATCGCAGTATCAAATCAGAAAGGTGGTGTTGGCAAGACCACTACGGCAGTAAACCTCGCCGCCAGCTTTGCCGCACTCGAAAAGACAACGCTCCTTATCGACATGGATCCACAGGGCAATGCTTCCCAGGGTTTCGGATTCAACGAAGCACAGGACCGTGACATTCACGAATTGCTTGACATGGCAGAAAATCCTGACCTTTTGTCTTACGATTCCATCAAGAGTACCATTCTTGATACGCGTCTTGAATACCTGAAAATTATTACTGCCGCTCCAGACCTCGCCGCTCTCGAAATTGAACTTGTCAACAAGATGAGCCGTGAAAACCGTCTTAAGCGAGTCATCGAACTTTTGAAGCCGCACTTTGAATTCATTATCATCGATGCGCCTCCAAGCTTGAACTTGCTCACCATCAATACTCTCACGGCAGCAACAAGCGTGTTGATTCCTGTACAGTGCGAATACTTTGCACTTCAGGGTCTTGCAGAACTTTTCAACACTATTCGACTTGTTCAAAAGAACTTGAACAATGACTTGAAGATTGAAGGCGCACTCCTTACCATGTACGATTCCCGCCTTTCTCTTTCAAAGCAGGTTGCCGAAGAAGTCCGTAGCTGCATTTCGGAAAAAGTTTTCCAGACAGTTATTCCTCGCAACGTAAAACTTGGCGAAGCTCCATCTCACGGCAAGCCTGTTATTCTTTACGATGTCCAGAGCAGTGGCTCCCAGGCATACATGAAGCTTGCAGAAGAAATTTTAAACAAAGACTTGAATAAGGAAATTACAAATGGGTAAGCAGTCCGCACTTGGCCAGGGCCTCAACGCAATTTTCGGTTCCCACAAGCTTGAAGAAACTGTAAATATCGACCAGAACAACGGAAACAAGCTATCCATCCAGAAGATTTCGCTGGATCTTATTGACGCAAATCCGTTCCAGCCACGTCGTAATTTTAATGATGAAGAAATTGCCGAACTTGCAGAAACAATCAAGCAGCATGGCCTTATCCAGCCAATCACCGTTCGCAAGTACAATGGACGCTACCAGATTGTAAGTGGCGAACGCCGTACACGCGCAAGCCGTGTCGCGGGACTCACAGAAATCGATGCATACGTTCACGAACTCCTTTCCGACAAGAACATGGCGGAATGGGCACTCATCGAAAACATCCAGCGTGTTGACCTGAACCCGATCGAAGTTGCAGAATCCTACCAGCAGCTTCTTGAAAACTACGGCTACACACATGATGATCTTGCAGCAAGCGTCGGCAAGTCCCGCTCCGCTGTAACAAATGCACTTCGACTTTTGAAGCTTCCAGAATCTGTCAGAAATTTCGTTTCTGAAGGCAAGCTTTCTGCAAGTATCGCACGCTCCCTTGTCAGCCCGGATATTGCCGACCCGGAAGCGCTTGCAAACGAAATCATTGAAAAAGGCCTCAATGCACGCGAGGTAGAACTCCTTGTCCGTGACCTCAAGGGCGCTGCCCCAACTCCGTCTGCTGAAACTCCAAAGCCGGAAAAGGCTTCAAAGCCAGAAATGGATGCCGACATGAAGGACTTCCTCCAAAAAATGCAGGACTTCTTTGGTACAAAGGTATCTATCGCTCCATCGAACAAGGGCTACAGCGAAGGTACAATTACAATCCATTACTATTCCACAGATGACCTGACACGCCTCCAGGACATCATGACAAGGCCATAAAAATACTATACAAATGAGTAGTAAATATATTACATTGCAAATCATTCCAGAAAGCAGCGGAAAGGTAAAAACCTACCGTATTTCTAGAATGTTTTTAACATTTATTAAGATATTTGCTGTCATATTCGTCATAGCGCTTGCCGCCTTTATCTATGAATTCGCAACTGCCAATTATGAAGTTGTAAAACTGCAAAAGGTAGAACGCGAAAACAAGATGTTGCGCGAAAAACAAGCGCAGTATGATGAATACTTTGCAACATTAGATTCTATTTTTATAAAAGACTTGCAAATTCAGCATATTCTTGGTGTATTTACGTCAGAAGATTCTGTAAAAATACATACAATGATTGAAAAATCTCAGCTGATACATAAAATACCAGAAAAAAATGAGATAGATTTTGAAAATCGCTGGGGCAGTTGGCGCTCCCCTGCTGAAAAACTTGCTATCGACCAGACACCAGATGTAATTCCTGTGTCTGGAGTGATCAGTAAGGGCTTTGATGAAACAAACCATATTGGCCTAGATTATGCCGCGGCAAACGGCGACCCTGTATATGCAAGCGGCGCCGGCAAGGTAACCTCAGTAGCCGAAACGGCGGACCTTGGGCTTACAATCACTATAAACCATCAAAACGGATATATCAGCACATATTCACACTTGAGCGCCTCGTACGTTCAAAGGGGCAACAATATATCAAAAGGCCATTTGATAGGCGCTGTAGGTTCAACCGGCAAGTCTAGCGGACCGCACCTGCACTATACGCTCCAGAAAAATGGCAAGCCGGAAAATCCGGAAAAATTCTTTAATTACTAAAAAGGTAAGTTATGGCAAAGATCGATGAACAGGACTTTACGCACATTAGTGCACAGACTTCGCTCCAGGGCGATATAACAGGCAATAGCAACGTGCGTGTTGCCGGCAAGATCAAGGGTAGCATCATTATCCAGGGTGACCTTGTAATTGAAAAGACCGGCACCGTAGAAGGTGAAATCCAGGCAAAGACCGCAACAGTTGCAGGAACTATCCAGGGCAATATCCAGTGCGCAGAAAAGCTTACATTGGAACAGACTTCTTCATTGACTGGAAATATCCATACCAAGCAGCTTATTATTGAAAACGGTGCCCATTTCCAGGGTAACTGTGCCATGGGCGAAATTTCTAAACCTAAGGTAACAACCTAGTTATATATAACTATTTTATTTTTATAAGTAGTAATTAGTATTAGTGTTGTTAATTGTTGATAAGTTTTAGAAGCTATTGACGTAAGTGGATAAAAATTAAGGAGTTACAAGTTAAGAACGGTGCTTTATATATGTTTAAAACTTTTCGCTTATTCAACATCTTTGAACGTTGATAAGTGTTCAAAAGGGGTTTTAGACAAAAATTCACACTGAATTTCCCAAATAAATGTTCAAAACTTGAAAATCAACCAAATTTTTTGTGCATAATTGTAAATAGTTGTTGAAAAACTTATAAAATGAAAGTAATTTTAAACCAATGATGAAAAATCGACTGACAGTAGCGCAATTGTCCGACATCCATATCGGCGCAGACTCTGACTTTGTACAGGGTATCAATGTGCGCGAAAATTTTAGGTCTGCTCTCTACTCCCCTTCTGTTCAGGGTGCGGACCTGATTATGCTGTCTGGAGATTTGACAGATGATGGTTCCATAGATGGCTACGAGTTTGTAAAGCGCGAAATGGAAAAGTGCGGCAAGCCCTGGAGGTTCATCCTTGGAAATCATGATGACCATGACAATTGCTTCAAGGTCTTTAAAAAGGATACGGAATGTCCTTTTGCCGATACGTATGACTACACGTTTGAATTTGGCGGCCATTATTTTGTCTGCCTGGATTCGGCAAACGGGAACATTAACGAGAACCAGCGCCTTTGGTTGAAGAAACAGGTAGAAGTTGATCAAGAGGCTATCCTTTTCACGCATTACCCTCCTTGTATTTGTGGACACAAGTTCATGGATTCGCGTTATGCGATGAACGATCTTGAAAATGTTCAAAAGCTTCTTGCTTCCTTTAAGAACTTAAAGAATATTTTTTGTGGTCACTACCATTCGGAATTCAATATCGAATTGCCGAGTGGACAAAAAGTGTATGTCGCTCCACCGACACAGATGCAGATAGATCCTGAACAGCAGGATTTTACCTTGGTAACGACTAAGCCGGCATGGCAAATAATTAGTTTTAAGGAAGATGGACCTTCAGTAGAAGTGTTCGCTTTATAAAAAACACTAATTTTTTTTACAGATTTTGCTTTTCTCCCTTGAAATTTTTTGAGAATTGTCTAAATTTGCGTGCAATGGCGGCTTAGCTCAGTTGGTTAGAGCGTCGGAATCATAATCCGCAGGTCTGGGGTTCAAGTCCCTAAGCCGCTATTTTAAAAAAGAGGAGACTCGTAATGGTTAAACGCGTTCTTGGAATTGCAACAATCCTTATGATCTCCTCTTTTTTTGTGTCTTGTGATGAAAGTGGAGAAACACGTTCAGTATCTCCGAGAAAGAGTACTGTGGTTTCTAAGAGTGACAAGAACAAGGTTCTGCCGGCTGTAGAATTCAAGGTTCCGGCAACTACCGCGCTCAAGGCCGAAAAGATCAAGCAGTACATGGATGCAAGCAATGCTCTCATGATACTTGGCGCCCAGTGGTCTGAACAGATTGAAAAGGCAGAAGACCAGGAAAAGGTTACAGTCCTTAACAACTACACGCAGGCTCGCGAACAGGTTTGCATTCGTGTAGGCCTTGCAGGCATGGCAGAATTCAACTGGCTCGATACGGTTGCTGTACGCGCTCCAGAAAATGCAGAAGTTTTGAAGGCTGCAGGTATCCAGGTTCCTTAACTCTTGTTAAGTAATGTTGAAAAGGCCCGCTTTTAAAAGCGGGCTTTTGTGTTTTTAGCTATCAGCTTTGCGGTGTACCTTGCAAGGGTTTCCGTATGCGACGGAGTCTTCTGGAATGTCGTGGGTTACAACGCTGCCTGCGCCGATTACGCTGCGTGAGCCTATTGTTACTCCTGGGCAAATAATTGCCCCGCCGCCAATCCAAACGTCATCGCCAATGGTTACAGGTTTTGAAATAACGTGTTTTCTGCGTTCCAGATAATTGACTGGGTGCGTTGCCGCATAAATATTCACATTTGGTCCAATCCAGCAGTTTTTACCGATGGTGACTTTGCCTGTGTCGAGTACCGTTATGTTGAAGTTTATGAATGTGCCTTCGCCTATGGAAATGTTGTAGCCACAGTCACAATGGAATGGTGGTTCTATGTGCACGCGGTCACCAAGGAATCCAAACAGTTCCTTAAATGCCTGGTTTCGTTTTTCGTATTCTTCTGGGCTAGACATATTGAGCACATGCAAAAGTTTTTGCGTGCGCAAGCGGGATTCCAGGTATTCCTTGGACTGGTCGTTGAACGTGGGACCAAAAATTAGGCGTAGCTGTTCTTCAGTCATGCTTAACCGATGGCATCAAGTTCTTCAAAGCGCGTGTAGGCTGCTTCCAGGAGCTTTTCCTTTTCGGCAAGCTTTCCTTGCGTTTCCATAAGCTTCACGTGGTTTGTATATACGGCCTCGTCGCCGAGCATTGTCTGCAATTCGGTGATTTCGTTTTCAAGCTTTTCGATTGTCTCTGGCAGGGCTTCGTATTCGCGTTCTTCCTTGTAGCTGCGCTTTGTCTTTGCCTTTGGAGCGGCCTGTGCAGGCTGTGCGCTTTGCTTTACGGCTGTTGCAACTTCGGCGGCTTCCTTGTCGCGGAGCTTTTTGATTTCTGCGTATTCCGTGTAGCCGCCCACATTTTCGTGAATGTTGCCGAGGCCTTCAAAGCCAAGGATCGTTGTGGCAAACGCGTCAAGGAATGCTCGGTCATGGCTTACCGTGATTACGGTTCCATTGTATTCCGCTAAAAGATCTGCAAGAAGGTCGAGCGTTTCCATGTCGAGGTCGTTTGTCGGTTCGTCAAGCACGAGCACGTTTGACGGGCGCGAGAAAAGGCAGGCGAGCAAGAGCCTTCCGCGCTCGCCACCAGAGAGTGCGCTGATCGGGCCACGGGCGCGTTCCGCCGTGAACAGGAAATCTTGCAGGTAGCTTAAAACGTGTTTTTTTACGCCGTTGATTACGATGTATTCCTGGCCGTCACCGATGTTATCGATGAGCGACTTGTCTTCGCGGAGGCTCGTACGCATCTGGTCAAAGTATGCGATTTGCAGATTGGAACCGAGGCGCACGCTGCCTGAATGTGGAGCGTATTCGCCGAGCAAAAGTTTTACGAGGGTTGTTTTTCCGCAGCCGTTTGCGCCTACAATGCCTACACGGTCGCCACGGGAAATTTCAACGGAAAAATCCTTGATGATGTCTTTGCCTTCGTAGTTGTAGCTTATGTTATCTGCCTTTACAACGAGGCGTCCAGAGCGTTCCGCTTCGGTAATCTGCATGGTGACATTGCCTGTGCGTGTACGGCGCGCGGCGCGTTCTTCGCGCATCTTGAAAAGAGCGCGCACGCGACCTTCGTTGCGTGTGCGGCGCGCCTGGATTCCCTTGCGTATCCAGACTTCTTCTTCGGCAAGGCGCTTGTCAAAAAGTGCGTTTGCCTTTTCTTCTTCGGCAAGGGCCTGGTCACGGAACTGCACGAATTTATCGTACGGGAAATCCCAGCTGCGCACGCGGCCACGGTCAAGTTCCAAAATTCGTGTTGCAAGGCGGCGCACAAAGGCACGGTCATGGCTAATGAAAAGCACTGTGCATTCCGTTCTTGCAAGAACACCTTCGAGCCACTGGATCGAAGGAATGTCCAAATGGTTTGTCGGTTCATCGAGCAAAAGCAAATCCGGTTCACTTGCAAGAGCACGCGCAAAAAGCACACGGCGCTTTTGGCCGCCACTCAGGTTGTCGTAAAGTTCTTCCGGGTCAATGCCGGTCTTGCCAAGAATGCTCTCGCCTGCGGCGTGGCGTTCTTCACTTGCATTGCCAATAACAATGTCCCTGACAGTTCCATCAATATGCGCAGGAATTTCCTGGATAAGCCTTGCCGTGCGAAGCCCAGTCTTCCGGATGATTTCACCGGAGTTCGCTTCCATTTCGCCCGCAAGAATCTTTAGGAGAGTGCTCTTGCCTTCTCCATTTCTGCCCATCAGGCAAACGACTTCGCCTTCGTTGATATCGAATGTTACATTGTCAAGAAGCGGCGGGCCGCCAAAGCGAAGAGTCAGGTTTTGAACAGAAAGAAGCGACATGGTTTGAATAGGGGCTAGGTATAGAAAATTTTAAAAATTCAATTTTATAGACAAATGTAGAATTATTATGGAACAAGATAATGATAGGCATTTTAAAATGTATATAACAAAAAGGGCCGTTCCGCATGTTTAGAACATAGCCCATTTTTTTCGAAAAGTTTCGTTAAGTTTTTATCAGAACAATATTTAGTATGCAAACCAGTAGGTTGCGCCTATTTGAATTTGAAGATTCTTTATGTCATTGATATGCATGTCGTCTTCATCTTCTACATCCCAGTTGAGCATGCTGGTCATACCGAGCACTACCCTGAAATCTGCATCGAGGCAAGGCAGTATTTCAAAGCCAATGCCAGCCGCAATATCGAATTCAACTGTATTTAATGCATCAATTTTGCTGGACCCTAAATCCACTTTTTGGGATTCATCAAAACCGAATTCGCTTTCAAGTTCACTGCTGAGAAGGAAATCAATTTGAGGACCGATTTCAACATAAAGTTTGTCGGTCATTTTAAATCGAGCCATTATAGGGAATTCAATTGCCCAGGTAGACCATTCGGTAACATCGTCGCTTTGGTTGCGCATGTTTATGCTTAGTTCGGGTGCAATTTCAATGGAAGGCGTTATTCCGACTTTTGCAGCAAAGCCGGCATTAAAACCGGTTCCCCACGGCAAGTGAAGTTCTTCGGTGTCATCTCCCCAAAAGTGGCTAAAGTTCAAGGCGGCGCGAGCACCGTATTTTGCTTCGCTTACTTTTTTTGTTTCGGTTTTTTGTTCCTGTTCTAGTTCCTGTGCAAATGCTGCAGAACAGGTTAATGCCATTAAAAGGAGCAATGCATGAATTTTCTTCATAGTATTCCTGTGGACAAGGCCGTAGTAACATGATTTATGTACTATTAAAAGTTAGTTAATTTAAAGTCAGCATTAACGCCCAGCCTGGCCAACATTCTGCAAAAATGCCGTAGTAAAATTCTGTTTTGAGTTTTATTACCTTCAAATAAAACTCATAAGCATTGCAGAGCTTACCACAAAAACAATTACCGTAATGGTTCCAAGAGTTTTCCATTTCAGCGAATAACATTCCTGGTAAATTCCTAATCCCACATAGGGGAGAAAACTAAGTAAAGCGGGCATGATGTAGCGAAAGTCATTACTGCAGGCGTAAGGGTATTTATATCGCAAATAACCTAGCGCAATAACGAATAAAATTCCTTGAACGAACAAGATCAAGTGGTAAACATTGTACCTTGTTTTCCACCAGCCCCGAATAGCAAAGGCAATCATGCCAAGAAGTGTTATGCTGAGTAAGGTGGCAAGGGTCTTGCCAACAGCAGTTTCTACAAGCTTGAACTCGCCAAACAGTGAAGACTTGAGAACGTAATTGAAAAAATATTCCCTGCCAAGTCCATCTGTCCATGCGCTCGTATAGGGTTCTGTCAAGAAAGTTTTCAAATCAAAATACAGAAAGTTTTTTGCTTCGTTCCCGACAATTAATCTAGAATGCAAACTTGTCGCATTCGAAATCAAGTCACCCTCGCCTACTATCTTTTCAATAAGCAAGCCTACGAAAACAAGCAACAATAGCGCCCAACTTATAATTTCAGTTTTTGAAGGAACATGAACTTCAAATCGTTTCAATGGATCTTGCGAACGGTTGTTAAAATAGCCAGCAATCGCAATTATTACCGCAAGCGTCAAGGAAACTAGTCCCGTCGATTTTGTCCATATTGCAAGGGCTGTACATACAACTGCAAAAATCAAGTTAGACCCTGTCCCATTTTTTATGTACTTGAAACCCGTTAATAAACTCAACACATGCAGGGCATAAAACATCTGGTCGTTCCCGATTCTTGGCGCTACTAAAAGAAGTGTCGGCCAGACTGTCCAAAGAGCAGTTGCAAGCATCAGGGGTTTTCCGGCAACAACCTCTTTCAGCAAGGCAATGCCACCAAGCAACAATACTATGGATAATAAAAGGCTAAAGGCCTGTATGCCCGAAGTGGAATTAAAGCCAAGGGCAGTACTTATTAACAGGGAGGGAACGGCGCTTGTATAGTAAACAGGCGGATGGTAGCAGGTCCAACATTTATCTGTTTCGGGAATCGTATGGTTATCTGTAATATATTGGATATAAGCCAGGTGTCCATCTACGTCCTGGGTAAATCTCGTATAAGGTATGGCATAGAACATGGCAAAGCGCAAGAGCACGCCAAGAAAAACAAATAGCAGTAGAAATGCGTTCCATTTAAAGCGTCTTGCCAAAGAAACTGCAATCAGTCCCGAAAAAATGGCTATCATTATTTTCATAAGGCTCAACAAGTGACTGTGAACCTTTGAAAAAACATTTATCCCAGCGTTTCCCCCCTTGTTTTTCAAGTCAACGCTATAAACAGTTCTGTCGCCTATGCGGTTCGGCGATAGAATAGAATCGGTAAGCCAAAAGCCCTTTTGAAAGTTGCATTTTTCGGAATAATCGCTTAGCGAAATTTCGTTTCCATTTATGACGATAGATTCGGCACAGTCATCTGGAATGATGTTCAAATCATAGGGAACGTTCAACGGATTTGCAATGGCAAAGCTGACTCGGAAACGTTCCCCGTCATTCATTTTCTGCAGAACCGGCAGTCGAGTCGTTTCTTTAGAATCGCTGCGAAACAAGGCAACTTCTTCAATGCGTACCTGACCGTAATTTAAAATGGCAAAGCATATCAAAATGCCTATAACGCAATAGAACTCTACAGATTTAAAAATAATTTTCATGGTAATTTGAAAATGCAAACGGACACTTGCGAAATTTACGGAGTCAAGGGGCGGAACCATTCTCCATAGGATATTGCCTGGGTCCGTGGATTCCAGGAGTCGTCAGCAGTGCATCTCCAGGTTTCGCTTGTGGCACTTTTTCCCTTGCTCTTGGTATGGGCATCAATAATGTCGTCGCAATCTTCTACAAGGAATGCTACCGTGGTTATGGACTGGCTCGTTTCGCAGCCATGAGGGTATATTTGCGTTACCACAAGGGAGTCACGACTTACATGGCTCAACACATGGCCTGTGGGTTGTGAGTAATCCGTGTCGCTAACAAAATAATACTTGCAGGAGTTTTCTCGACCTGAAAGATCCAATACCGAAGCTGCTAGTGGAAAGCAAACAGGAATATTTTTCAAGTCAATTTCTGCGATAGGGGAAACATCCATTGAAATACCAAATTCCATCTTTGTCACCATTCCTAGAGCTTCAAGGCACTGCATGTCTACATACCCTTTATAAGCCAATACATGTTCATCAAAAGAAAGTTCTTCCTTCGGGGCATATTGCGCCGTATAATTGTCTAACGTAAAGAGTGCTGTGTCAATGGATGTAGATTCGGAAGGGATTTGCACAGGCACAAAGCTGCTGGAGGATTCAACAACCGGATCAGACGAACTCATTTTATCATCAAAAGCGCTGCTGAGGGTTTCGTAACGTCCGAACGTAGGATTGAGATTCTTGCAGCCCTGTGAGAGAACGTCACCAAGATACTTTATAGCCTTTCCGTTGATTTCTGTATATTCCGTTTTTATAAGACATGCGTATTCAAAGCTGGATTCCTTAAGAATCAGTGTATCTACAAAAACCGACTGCCCTTCAGCGGCACAACCATTTTTGACAAGCTCTGTAACGCTTGGCAAAAGTGAATCAAGTTCATTGCCATAAAATACGGTGGCGATTGTATCACCCATGATTTTGACAGCGCCTTCAAGAATCGTACTGCCAGAAGAACAGCTGCCAGAAGCCCCGTTTTCTGCCTCGTACTTAGAAATGGATGCATAACCGTAATCTATTTTATTTGTAGAAGCCGGCGAAGAAAATTTCATAACGCGGGCTACATAGGGAATATTGTAGAAAGACAGGGTATCATTTGGAAGCATGGCAGATGCCGAGGAGCTTAAACCTAGTGAGTCTTTGCCGTCTTCAATAGATACAGTATTTTGGTCTTCTATTGCCCCGCCTGCAACTTCATTCGATTCGGAGCAGGATAACATTAACAAGATGAATGGACAAAGTAACAAAAATATGTAAGTGTGCTTCATTATTTATAACCTTCTAGATTCATTGGACTTTTTCTGTTAATGGAAAAAGCTGCATATTCAAACGAAAAACCCTATTGCCATGTTTTTTCGCCGTTGCAATGGATATGATCCTTTTGCGGCAAGCATCCAATTCCTTTACAATTTCATCGTAATCTTCATCATCGATACCCATTGTGACACCGGTAAAGTTACGTTCATTCACAGGATATTTTTCAATAGCGTCTTTTGCAAATTCGGCCATTTCTTTGTGCATGGCGCGAATGAGCGTAGGCATCGCCTCGACAGAGGTCTGGAGAGACCTGTTTTGCTGTTCGTACACATTGTCTGCCACCTGCTTTAAAAAGCCTGCACGGATAAGATACGCAAGCGCATCACGTACTTCATTTGCAGAAAATGCTCCGCAAACTTTTGCAATATCTGCATATTTTGCACCTGGCATCATTGGGGCAAGTTCCCTTAGCACCGGGTATTTCCAGGATTCATAAAAAGAAATGGACTCGCCTTCTAGAACACGGACTTGATGGGAGCTTACAATATCCATCATTTCTGTATGTGCAGATTTTTTTTCTGAAATTTTTTTTGCCTGGCAAAATTTTACGAGGCTGCGAAAATATTCGCGTTCGACCCCGACAAGTTCCATCGCGCTTGCCACGCGTTCAATTCCTGGCTTAGATAAGCCGCTTTTGCCTTCACATACAACTTTTAAATAATTTGGCGAAGTAAAGCCACCTTTTTTTGCAAATTCACGCCAAGAAAAAGTGGAATTGCTTTTTTTCCACTGGTAGTAATCGTTCATATATAAACGATAATCTTCATATTCCATTACAGATTTCATTATACCCTAAATATACCCTTAATTCGTTATGGAAAGGGTTTATTGTCGATACAAAATTTGCAGTTTCAATGCCGTTTGTATCATTAAGTGTATAATAAACAATCTTATATCAAGGTTGAGATTTTGTTGAAAATTTTTTTCTATTCAAAACACCCCTTCAGGTCAGAAAAAGTGGTGTTAAGTCCAAGATTCCCGATGCAATCGGCTGCATCCTTTATGATAGTTTCTATGGAATCCTTTACGACGCTGTCTCTTTTTTCCTTTTGTATGGAATCAAGTACTGCTTGCAGTATGGAATCAGCCGCGGCTTTTGCAAGGGAATCTGCTATTGCTTCGTTTATGGAATCTGCAATGGCAATGTTTTTCTTTTCTATTTCCTCGTAGTCTTTTTCGCTGATGCGTGTGAGTTCCATTTTGTTCTTGGCTATGATTTTTACAATGCCATCTTTTGCAGCGTAGTAGAATTTTTCCATGTTGCAATTATTCGTATCTGCCTTGGAAGCATCAAATACCAGAATGTCGTAATAGGTGGAATCGTTGACTTTTACGGAATCCATTTTTTCAAGAACGTAGCCGCGTTCCTTCATCGGGAATTTCGGGTTGTCAAAAATAATAGGGGTTCTATTTTTATAACCGCAATTGACCTTAATTTCGCCGCCATCCGTCGTGGGCTTAAAGGACAGGAAAATATCGATAGCCATGGTTCTTCCATCGGCTTCGAATGTTACCGGCTTGTTGGAATCATCGCTAGCGTAGTTATCAAACGAAACGGACTGTTCTACAATGTCGACAAGGTCAAGGGAATCCTTTATGTAGATTATGGAATCCTTGAAATTTTCTGGCGATGCGAAGGTTTTGATTTCTTGCGTATAATATCTGTAGTTGTCGGACTCTGAACACGCAAGTAAAAATAGGCAAGTTAAAAGTGCAAACAGTTTTTTCATGTTACTTACCCTCCAGTTCCTTTCGTGTTATGTAGGTGCCGTCACCGAAATCAATTTTTAAAATTCCCTTTTTATGGGTGTAGTAGATTTTTGCTTGCGAGGCATCGTCCATTGCGTTGATTACAGCGACGTTCTTGTATTTTGTGCCATTGATTTCCATGGACTCTACGAGAGCAGAACTGTCGTCAAAGTCGGTATCGTCAAGTATGAACTTGTTTTGACCGAATTCGACCTTGATATTTTGCGCTCCGCTGTTGTCTCCATCCATCGTAAATAAAATGGAGAGCATCGGGTAATCCGATTCCAAAATCATATCACGCATGCGTGTTGCCTGTGGAGATGATTCTCCTGATGTGCATGGTATTGAACTTTCGTTTGGGTAATCCAAGAATCCAACCCTATAGTGCACTGCGTCATGCGTAACTACCATCTTGAATTCATATCCATTGGAGTGCTTGAATGCAAGAGTGTCGCCAAGGTCATAGGAACCGAAGTTTTTCTGGAAGTCGCACAACGGGTCTATTTTAGGCGAGCAGAACAATGGCGAGTCATCGTCTGCACAGGCAATCAATGCAAACGACAGAGCAACTGCGGTAATGGCTGTTTTTAATGGGTTCATATTAGTCCTTTTGCATGAACATGATTTCGAACATTGCCATGTTGCCTTCGGAGTATTCAAGCTGCTTGCTCAAAAGCTTGATGGCATTGATTTTTGTAGTGAGCGTGTGTATTTCGCCTTGCGCAATGCCTGCAAGTTCATTTGCAAAATTCTTGATCAGCATGTAGAATGCCGCGGCGAACTTTGCCTTGATTAATCCCTGGCCATCAAAGAACGACTTTGCATAGTAACGGAAAATCATGTAGCAAACGATGCGCTCCATTTCTTCATCAGAAAAAACATTTTCTTTCGTCTTTCGTCTTTCGTCTTTCGTCTCTAGATTCTCGTCTCTCGCCTTAATCTGCGCAAGTGCAATATCCCATTCCTTGCCGTAGCTTTCGGACTTTTCCAGAAACTCCACAAGTTTTTTTAAAAGCTCCGGTGAATTGATGTCGAAAATGCTGGATTGCTTCGCTTCGCTCGCAATGACATTTTCTGCGGTATATTCATCGTCTTCGTATTCCTCGTCAATGCCAAGAAATGCGTTTCGCCTTGCGGTATCTACGGCTTCGGCATAAGTGAGCATTCGTGCAATGCGTTCATCCAGCGGGTATTCGCGCTGCGTAAGAATTGTAAAAATGTTGTGGCGATGTCCAAGAATTTCGTCGCGCCTGTAAAATTCCTCTTCATCGAGTTCATCAGGGTAGTCGTCGCAATCGCCATAGTTGAATGAAAGCGGTTCCTTGCTTTCTAGCAAAAGTCGCACAGCCTCTTCGCAACAAAGGCCTAGTCCCTGTTCCTTGTAGTCGCCAAAGTATTCCACAAAACGCGGGTGCTCGCGGCAAATGTCGCAAAGGGAATTTTCACCAATGTTCTTGATGATTTCACAAAGGTTGTTGCAATCCAAAAACGGGCAGCGTTCCTCCGGCGTCAACTTGAAGTGCCCTTCAAAAATATTTGCCTTTAGCTTTTTTCCGAAGTCCCCCGGAACCTTCATGTACATGGCTTCGGTATCTTCATCGACATCGATTTCCCAGCCCACGCAACAAGTGTCTGTGCAACGGTCCGCTATGCAGTGGAACTTTTCAAAAAAATCAGGAACGCAAAATCTCATGAAATGGAAAATAGAAATTAAGGCGTGTTTTGTTTGGATTGCCCGAAAAAGATGACATTAAATGGTTTGTGCTAATAAGTATTCAAAAAAAAATATAATTTTAAGTTATGCGTTATTCCAGAATTCTCATTTCTTCATTTGCGTTTGCTGCCATGGCAAATGCTGCGGTTTCCTTTTACCTAAATTACGGCGGCTACGATGCCGACATGCCAAAGACCATCATTCTAAAATCCTCGACTTTGAAAGAGGGCATGGAATTTGTGATTGGCCATAATGGGAATGTAGATTATACCGGAAAAATCAGTGCAGGCTCAAATCCCGACAACTGGCTTTCTACGAGCGATTCCTTTTTTGTTGCGGACTTTTCTGAATTTAAAACACCGGGTTCGTATAGCCTGACCATCATGGATAATGGTACTCCCGCCATGACGCCAGCATCAGTTCTCATTGGCGACAAGCAAATGTACCAATCCACATTTGCAATGGTTCTGGATTATTTCACCAATGATCGCGCTACAAAGTATGCAACCAAGGCTACAGTCTATCCAAACGGATCATCCATCGATGTAAGCGGTGGCTGGTATGACGCATCTGGTGACGCAAGTAAATATTTTTCCCATTTGTCTTATGCCAATTACCTGAACCCGCAGCAGATTCCGTTGACTGTCTGGGCCTTGGCCTTTACCGCAGAAAAGAATCCAAAGCTTTTGGAATCCATGAGCAAGCTAAGTTCCACAAAGGAAGAAGTTGCCTACGGTGCGGACTTCCTTGTGAGAATGCAATCCCCGGAAGGCTATTTCTATATGACGGTTTTTGATAACTGGGGTAGCAGCTACACATTCTATCTTTGTGAATTTACTGGTTCCGATGGCATAAAGAGTGCGAATTACCAGACTGCTTATCGCCAAGGTGGTGGCATGGCCATTGCGGGTTTGGCTCGTGCAGCAGCCCAAAACATTTCTGGAAGCTTTACGGCACAGCAGTATCTTGAAACTGCAATAAAGGGCTTTGAACACTTGGAAGGCAAGCAGTCTATCGGTGGTTCCTGCGAATACTGTAACGACAAAAAGGAAAACATCATTGATGATTACACGGCGCTTCTTGCCGCAGCGGAACTTTACAACGCTACAAAGGAATCCAAGTATCTTGAGGTTGCACGCAAACGCGCAGAACACCTGGCTGGCCGCGTAAGCAACGATGGTTATTTCTGGAGCGATGAAGCAAAGACAAGGCCCTTCTGGCACGCAAGCGACGCGGGCTTGCCTCTAGTTGCACTTGTTCGCTACTTGGAACTTGAAGAAGATGTAGAAAAGTCTGCGGCAGTTCAGAGTGCAGCAAAGAAGCATTTAGATTGGATGCTGAAAGTTACTGAATTTGAAGGCAACAACCCGTTCGGTTACGCTCGCCAGACATATCTCACCGTCGATCATCCGACATTAAGTAAAACGGACAACTCTCCTAAGAAAATCAAGGACGGCTTCTTCATTCCGCATGACAACGAATCCAATTACTGGTGGCAAGGAGAAAGCGCTCGTTTGGGTTCATTATCAGCCGCAGCGATCTATGCTGCACGTATTTTGAATTACAAAAACATGGATGCTGTCAACAAGTATGCTGCAGATCAGCTGGACTGGATTCTTGGTAAGAACCCGTATGCAATCAGTTTCATGAAGGGCATTGGCACTAAAAATCCAAAGGATTATCCAGGTCAAAGATTGGATCTAACTCTTAATGGCGGCATTGCCAATGGTATTACTGGTTACTACAGAGATGGTTCTGGCATTGCCTGGAATGATTCCCGAATTTATGAAAACACCTGGGATGCCTGGCGCTTTGAAGAACAGTGGCTTCCGCATACGACATGGTTCCTCATGGCCCTTTCGACACGCTATGATGAAGTCAAGACAGCTGCTGTAAAAATTCCAAGTACTTCTGAAGAAGAAAGTGGAGATACTCCTCAAAAGGGTAATGAAGGAGACAATGAAACTCCGATTATTGCAAGTGCAAAAAACACTGCCGTTTCCTTTACTCAGAGTGGCCGCATCTTAAATATCGATGGCGCTTCACTCCAGGGAAAAAAGCTCCATGTCGTTGGAATAGACGGCAGAGTCTTGAAAACGGTACAGCTTAATGCGGGCCTAAATACCGTGGACCTTTCAAGCGCCAGGGGCGTGTTCATTCTTCAGATTAAGGGCATTGCCCCGAAGAAAATTGTTTTGAAATAGTTTGATTCATATTTGATTTAAAACGGTAAGGAATGTAATAGTTTCTTGCCGTTTTTTTGTAAGTTTAGCACCGATGAAAAATTTTAGTTCATTAAGAACTGCGTTTAAGCTTTCGATCCCCGTAATGGCCGGTTATTGGTTTTTAGGGATTACATACGGCGTGCTTGCGCATTCACTCGGTTTCAGTATTTGGTACCCGCTTTCCATGGCGCTTTTCATATTCAGCGGCTCGGCTGAATTTTTGGCGCTTGGCATGCTTTGTGCAGACTTTAACCCGGTTTCTGTAGCTTGCATGGGTTTGGTTGTTGGCGCGCGCCACTTGTTCTATGGCATTACCATGCTTGACCGTTACAAGAACATGGGCTGGCGAAAACCGTTTTTGATTTTTGGGCTTACCGATGAAACCTTTGCGGTGAATTACAATGCAAAAGATGCAAGCCCGAATACAATGCTTTTAGTGAGCTTGCTCGATTACCTGTATTGGATTACGGGCGGGCTCATGGGTTATACGTTTGGCACTCTCTTGACCTTTGATATCCATGGTTTGGAGTTTGTCGTAACGGCAATGTTTGTTACCATTTTCATGGATCAGTTTTTAAAGGAAAAGGAACATCGCCCGGCATGGATTGGAATTGGTTGCACGGCCCTTTGCCTTTTTGTTTTCGGGAGCAAATACTTTATTTTGCCAGCGATGGCTTTGATTCTTGTATTCCTTACGCTTATGCGTAAAAGAATGGAGGGCGGCAAATGAGTACACTCCAGCAAGCAATTACCATTGCCATATTGGCTGCCGTTACGTTCTTGACGCGCGCATTGCCTTTCCTGATTTTTTCTCGTGAAAAGCCGACTCCAAAATACATCCAGTACCTTGGCAGCGTCTTGCCACTCGCTGTTTTTGGAATGCTCGTTGTGTATTGCCTAAAGGATGTGGAATGGATGCAAGGTGTGCATGGCATTCCAGAGGTCCTTGGGATTCTTGCAACTGTTTTGATTCATGTATGGCGCCGTCAATTGTTCTTGTCAATTGCCACGGGCACCATTGTCTATATGATTTTAATCCGCGTTATTCTTCCTTGATGCTCATGAGCACCTGCATATCGTCTTCGCTGATTTCAAAGTCGATAGCTGCGTTTTGCTTAATGTATTCTTCGTGAGTGGATTTCGGGAGCGGAAGCAAGCCAAGCTGCAAATCGAAACGGCAACCGAGCTGCGGCACCGAAACACCGTATTTTTTTGCCATGTCGCAAACCGCCTGGTTCTTGAGCAAGCGGCCAGTTGCATTTGGTGAATATGCTTCGATAAGAATATCGTTTGCCTTGCAAAAATCAATGAGTTCCGTAGGAACGTGGCCGATATGCACGCGAATCTGGTTCACGGCAGGTTTTACGCTTGCATTGTCCATGATATTCTTGAGATCGTCAATGGAAAAGTTCGAAACGCCGATGGCACGGTACTTTTTCCATTCGTAGGCTTCTTCCATGGCCTTCCATACGGCAAGATTTTCTTTGTAGTAGTTTGGGAATTTCGGTTTCCACATTTCGCTCCACGGCTTTGGAGCATGAATAAGCATAAGATCGACATGCTTGCAATCGAGGCGCTTGAACGATTCTTCGATGCAGTTTACGGCCTGCGCGTAATCCTTGACTTCTGCCGGAATCTTTGAAGTAATGAAGATGCCTTCACGATGGAGCCCGGTTGCTTCGAGGCCAGCCTTTAAACCTTCGCCCACGCCAGTTTCGTTTTCGTATGCGATTGCAGTATCGATGTGGCGGTAACCTGCCTTGATTGCCGTTTCAACAACATTTTTTGCAATGTCATTTGGTGTTTGCCATGTGCCGAGCGCAAGCTTTGGAATGCGTACGCCGTTGTTCAGTTTGAAGACTTCGTCGAGAACCATGATTCTTCCTAATACGTCATTGCATTCCCCCGCAATGACAATGCTGTTATTGCCGAATAATATAAATTAAAAGTGCTTCAAGCAAACGCAATTTTATTAAGGGCACCTGCAAAGCTTGCCCCTGCGGTGCTATTTTAGGGGTTGTTTTCATTTTTTACCAAAACAAGTTTGTGTATGAGGTTCCAAGGGCATCTGCCAGAATGTGTGCCATTTTACGGCCAATGGGAGCCTTGCCGCGTTCCATGTCAGAAATTTGCTGAGGGTTCACTCCAGCTTTTTCTGCGAGCGAACGCTGCGTGTAGCCAAAGGTTTTGCGCAGCATCTTCAAGTTCTCGGCAGGGGTCATCTGCTTGCGGATTTCGGAATGCAATGCCGTTTCTGACCATTCCTCAGATTCGTCTTCTTTGATTTCTACACTTTCAAAAGCAGAGCGCATAAACACTAAAACAAATTCTGGAATGTTACCTTCCATCTTAAAGCAAACAGCCTTAGTGTTTCGCGTACGGGGCGTCTTCACGACTGCCAACATAAGTAACCTCCACTTCTATGCCTTTCTCAGTTTCAAGCCAACATGCCACCCATTTGTGAGATAAATGGCAATGATGCGTATTCGTGCCCACGATCATTCCGTAGTTAGGCCACCTGGATTGAACTGGGCCAAAGTTTTTTAAATCTTCAGTCAAAAGATCAAATTTCATTTGTTCCACTTTAGGAATCAAACGAATTGCCTTTTGTACTGATTTTTTCACTTTAACATTGTACATTTTTAATATAAGTATTTTTTGTTTATTTTTCAATAGATAAGTAGTTTTTGCTTATTGTAAAATCGTGATTTTTACATCAAAAAACACTCGTTAATTACGAGTGTCCTTGCAGATGTCCCCACATTTTGATTGTAGCTAATTTCTGAAAAGTCTTAAAGGTACTTTGAAAAAAAGTCTGTGGACAGCTGTCCACAGAGAATTATATGCTCCATGAATTAACTAATTCTTTGAAACCGTTGTGTCGTTCTATCCTTATGGGCGTTTTTTACCGAATCGGGAACATTCACGTGACTCAAAAGCATTGAATGCCAGCGCTCGATAGTTTCGGAAGGGAAAATGGGGCGTAAGGAATCTAGTGATTTTAAAATCTGAGATTCCAAAGAGTAAAGCGAGATTATGCTTGCGGTAGAAACAAATTCCACATGTTCAATATTTGCCTTGTTACCGAACACAACATAGTTGTATATGGGAACTCGCCCTTCCCGGATGTTCAGAAAACGGCACAAAGCCTTTATATGCCCCTCATTTTGCTGAACAGGGTTCGGGAAGCGATCGGGGAATTCGCTATTACGCTTGTAGCGAAGCCATTGCGAGTAACGTTTTTCGCCGTAAATACTGCCAGACAAATTCTTGCTTTCAAAAACGTAAATCCCTGTTTCGTGAAGAAGCAGAACATCTATTTCGCTAGTTCCGTATTTTGTGGGCACATAGACATTTTGCAATATGCGATAGTGCCTGCCAGCCCTATGGCATGCCACGTCAATGCACGCTGCTGTATTCAGTTCCCCGACCTTCCCGACAAAATCCGTATATGGCTGATAATATGTTTCTTCTTGGCTAATGGCAATTTGTCGTTTTAATTCACGATTTGCCTCGACCTTGTACTGGGCGTTATCCACCTCTGTTGAAATTTTTTCCTTTATATCATCCCAGCAGGTAATCACATAAATGACTAACGCAAAAACAACAAGCAGACCGACGACAATAAAAAACGTTGCATGGGCCTTGATAAACTGCCCTATTGCAACCAATACGCTCAAAGCTAAAATTCCCAGGCAACCGATTCCTGCAACTTCTGTCTTTTTACGAAGCACGGCTAACCCGATAGATACAACTGCTGCCAAAATTAAATATGGCAGTATTGTTGCTACGGCATGTGCCGAGGCATCGGCCATTATCTGAGATACGTTTGGAGAAGGGTTCATCGCCATGAATATATATTTAAATCAAGAGCAATGATGCAGTGCGAAAAAATATCCTATGATACATGTATCATGGAATATTTTGTGACGGTAGTACCATTTTTAGGGAATAAATATATTTTCCATGGGTATGAGTAAACTTTATTTTTTAGTGGTGCTTTTATTGCTTGCAAGCGTGGTAGAGGCTTTTGATATACAATACAATCCATTACTTTTGCAGACAAAGGATCGACATGGAAAAACATTAGGGCAAGCCCTTGACTTGGTTTACGGTGACAAAATAACTGTTAAAAATAAGCGCTGCTATTTTTTTGAAATGCAATCGCGCGGCGGTGATATAGAATATGAAATAGATGGTTGTCGATTAGATTATAATCAAAATACTTTATATACGAAGGCAGATAGGCTCAATGGCATTGAAATTAAAGGACTTATTTGGATTGAAGGCGATGCGTATAGAATGCGTACCGTTAATGGGCAATGGTCGGCCTGGAAATCATCTGAATTTTTTACGGCATTGCATTGGAATCAGCGAACAGGTTTTAATTTTGAAAAACGGAATGGAGAATTTCTTTTTACACCGACGAGAGGTGCAAAGAAGATTCATGCAAAAGTTTTAATAGAAAATAAAAATTCCACACAGAATGTGGAAAATGGCAATGCAAAAACTCATGTAGAAATTCACAAAGATAATGCACAAGCAATTTTAAATGGAGAAGCTCGTGGTGTTGTTGTGCAAGAAAGTGAGACGGGTAAGATTATTATTCAAGAGAGCCGATAACTGTTTCTTTTAGAAATTTTTGCCCCTCGCTGTTTTTGGAATGCTTGTTGTATATTTCCTAAAGGATGGAGATTCTTTCTACGATTTTAATTCATATATGGCGCCGTCAATTGTTCTTGTCAATTGCCACGGGCACCATTGTGTACATGATAATTATCAGAGTTTGTACACGTCTTTATGCGTGGCCTTAAAGCGTCGATGCGTAAAGCCGTACCAGTTTTCAGGTTGACTTGCAATCAGCTTTTCTAGCTCTGCATGGTACGCGGCATAAATTTCCTGTACAGCTTCCGGCGTACCTCGTGGCGACTTGGGGCAGAGTTCCGTAACGACAAGCTCATGGGAATGTCGTGACATTGTAGAATTGCAATTTCTCTCGTCTCTCGTTTTAATATTGCAAAAGAAAACAGGTGTTTCTGGGCGATGCCTTAGCAGAAATTTCAATAGAGGATTGCAGTTTACCCTGTGTCCAAGGAATGTACTTTTTACGGCACTGGATTTTCTAAAGTCCTGGTCCGCTACAAGGCAAAAAAGCGTGCCCTGTTCAAGCATGTTCAAAAGTTTTCTCGGGTTGTTCACAAATGTTGAATACTTTATGCCATTTACAGCGCGCAAGCGTTCTTCAACAAATCGATTTAAAAAATCAGGTTTCAGTTTTGCATAGCTCGCCTTCAAGGGAACGCCAAGTTGCAGTAGCCAGGATCCTATAGCTTCGTAATTGCCATAGTGCGAAGCCAAGAAAATTCCGCCATGCCGCATGCGTTCAATATTTTCTTTTGACTGTTCACTGATGTAGAAAACATTTCTCTCGTTTGTGCACATCTCGTCTGTTACTTCTTTTCTCTCGTCTCTCGTCTCTCGTCTTTCATGGCTTCGCCATAGGATGTGGCTGCACTCGGTCATGTCAAAAACTTCGTTTTTGCCGCGACCCTCGTTTGTACGCATCTCGTCTATTCTATCTGGATATTTGCAAAGTTCCCCTGGCAACCCTCTGTAACTACGATTTCCAAAAATGAATTCGGCAGCAGTGTTAGTAAGGCTTTTTAAAAGTATCCTGTAAAATTCATTTGCAGAAACTTTAAAGTCAATCGTTTTTTTTACAAGTGCAAAATTTGCATAAACGATTTTTTGTTTCCAGCAAAGGGCTAGTAACACGCTGTAAAGTACGCGAGCAAAAATGGATTGCAAAATTTTAAAAAGCTTGTTCATTGCTGTCGAAAACTTTAGACTGTACCGAAAGCTTCCTTATCGAGAAGCGCATTTACGTATGTCTGGTAAGGTACGCCAATGGCCGCCGCCCTTGCCTTTAGTGCATCTACAGTCTTGACCTTTAGCCTAAAGGAATACATCTTTTTTTCGGCCTTTGATTCTTCAATGGCCTTTCTTATGCGTTCCAGGGATTTATCGATGGTGTCGTTTGGATTGCCTGCCTTGATTTCAAGTTTTTCAGAGCAGTCAAAATCATCATTATCCAAAATATCCAGGGCTTCTTTAGGCAGAAAGTCGTCAACAATTTTGAATTTGAATTTATCCTTGTTCGATTTCATCTTTATGCGCCCTTCTAATTGTTACCAAGGTAGACATATCGTCGGTTACAACAATTGTCCACATGTTCCCGTCTATTTTCCCTGTTATCCTTGAAAGTCCGTAAATCTTTGAAGGATATCTATAGTGATACTGATTAAGGAACTTCCCTAGCATTTCGGGAGTGAATCCTCGTTCAAGCATCCGTTCAAATGCATGCCTTGTGATGTTCATAGGTTAAGATAGATTTGTAAATACATTTTGTCAATACACAAACTCAATGCAACGCGAATTGTGACTTAAAGTAATGCCACTTTCTTTTTTAGGCGCTTGCAACGCCTTTGTAGCCATGTAAGCATTTGCGATTTTTCAAGTGCGCCGAACACTACGACTTTTGCGTAAAGAATCGCCAAGTGGTTGCAGTACCTTGCCGTTGCCAAGTTGTGGTGATCCCTGTTGAAGCAAGAGATTACGAGCAGCCGATTTTCTTTAAACGCCTGCACTTCTGTTGCTGAAAATTTCGTTGGCAGTGAACGGCCTAAAAGCCAAATGACCTTCGCTCCCCTTTCTAATGCAAGTCGAAAAACTTCGCGTTCAAGCCTTGAATGGAATGGTCCGATAATGCACATGTCTCTGGTAATATTATTTGCCCAGTCGAGCATGTTCATGAGAGTCTCGGCGCGAACATTCCTAGAAGCGAATACTGCAATCTTTTTTTGCTTCAAAAGTTTTTTATTGCCGATTATGCGCACTCCGCAAAGTTCCATATTTTACCTCGTCACTTTATTTTGCAAAACTTGTGCCAAGTGCGGAATGCAGTAAAAAAGGCGCAAATTCAAAAACTTGCGCCTTTAAAAAAATGATTAATCGATTAAAAAAGAGTGATTAATCAGATGAACGTTATTCCTTGGGGAATAGTTGAGTAAATGTTTCGTAGTGGTCTGCTGTATAATAAATAACGCAATTGCCTTGGTAAACAAGTCTTTTGGTTCCTCTATTGCTTGCATTATATTGTAGGTCGGCTTCGTGGTATGCACCTTCAGGAATTGACGGATGGTAATATTCTGGCTTTCCTGTAGAATAGTTGTCAAAACTATCGCCACCAATCATTACGCCAATCGTTGTCCATGGGTTGAAATTCCATTTGCTGAACGTATTGCCCTGTTCTTCATAAAGAGCTTTGCCCTTGTCCTTTGTTACATAGTTAGAAGGCAGGTGGTCAAACTTGCAAAGGTAAGCTGCAACGGAATCTCTTATTGTGCAAGTGGCAGATTCTTCAATATTTTGATAGATTTCATTTAAGCTAGGGATATTTGTACTGCTTGAAGATTTTTCGTTAGAAGAGCTTGAAAATTTTTCACTGGAGGAGCTTTTGATATTTTTACTTGAAGAACTTTCTCCAATTGTTACATCTTCGTCATCTTCAATTGCTGAATTTGTGGCTGTAGAACACCCAAAAAGGAATAAAAGGGTAAAAATGAGAAGAAAGTATTTTTTCATAGTTCTAAAAATCTAGCTTTTTTTCTATTTTCAAAAGAAAATTAGGAGATTATTATGGCAGCTCTCATTCTTGATGGCAAGGCACTCGCAAAGCAAAACGAAGAAGCACTTTCTGTGCGCGTTGCAAAGCTTAAGGAAAAAACCGGCAAGACCCCGATCTTGGCAACAATCCTTGTTGGCGATGACCCGGCAAGCGCAACATACGTAAAGATGAAGGGCAACGCCTGCGCTCGCGTCGGCATGGATAGTATCCGCGTAATCATGCCGCAGGATACAACTACCGAACAGCTCCTTGCAAAGATTGCAGAACTCAATGCAGACCCGAATGTGCACGGCATCTTGCTCCAGCACCCGGTTCCGCGCCAGATCGACGAACGCGCTGCTTTCGAGGCAATTGACGCTCGCAAGGACGTTGACGGTGTAACATGCCTCGGCTTTGGCCGCATGGCAATGGGCGAAGAAGCTTACGGTTGCGCAACTCCAGCCGGCATCATGACAATCCTCAAGAGCTACAACATTCCGCTCGCAGGCAAGCATGCCGTTGTCGTTGGCCGTAGCGCAATTCTTGGCAAGCCAATGGCAATGATGCTCTTGAACGAAAACTGCACCGTTACCATTTGCCACAGCAAGACTCAAAACCTCCCGGAAATTGTCGGCCAGGCAGATATCCTTGTTGGCGCAGTCGGCCGTCCGGAACTCATCAAGACCGCATGGATCAAGAAGGGCGCAGTCGTTGTTGATGCAGGCTACCATCCAGGTGGCATCGGCGACATTGAAAAGGCTGGCCTCGAAGAAGTCGCTAGCGCATACACCCCGGTTCCAGGCGGTGTCGGCCCTATGACTATCAATACCCTTATTCGCCAGTCTGTTGAAAGCGGCGAAAAGTTCATTGGTTAATTTCACGCAATTTGTTGTGGGTAAAGGTATGAATAAGATCGGTAAAATTTTTGGCGTAGCAGCAATAGCATGCCTTGCATGGAACTGCTCTGATGATAGCAATTCAGGTTTGCAGCCTGTAAACCCGCAGGGTGGGCTTGAATCCAGTTCCTCAATTGGAACTGAACCTGGAGAACAGCCGAATCAACCTGGCATGTCTTCTGCCGTAACTGGTGATAATGGTGCTGGTGCAAGTTCCGCTGTCATTGACCCGGCTACAGGCGAACCAGTAAGTTCCTCTAGCGTAGAAAGTGTTCCTGGTGAATCTTCTAGCTCTGGTATAGAATTTACTCCGGTAAAGGGTGAATTCCCTTCTATTGAATCCTATGGCGAACCTCCTGCTGCATATACCAAGGATATTTCCGGTAGTGCAAAGCGCGGTTGGAATACCCGTTACTGGGATGCCTGCAAACCTCATTGCTCCTGGATTGGCAAGGGTGAAGAAGGTAAGACCGATACGACAACGCAGGAATCGTATGTGGCTAGCATGACGACAGCCCGTAACTGCAATATCCATGACGTTGAAGTTCCGACATTTACTCTTGGCCATGCTGTTCAGCAATACTGGATGGGTTATGAAGGCACTACAAGCGCATGCGAAATCGGCTCTGCCGGTGTGTTCACTTGCACTGACATGGCTCCGATTGCAGTAAACGAAAACTTGGCCTATGCATACGCGGCAGGCCCGGGCGCTACAACATCCTGTGGCAAGTGCTTCCACTTGCAATATGATGGTAGCTTCAAGGATGAAAGCGGTACAAACAAGCCAAAGGCAACCCACCAGGCTCTTAAGGGCAAGCACCTGATTGTTATGACTTCTAACATTGGCCATGACGTTGCAGATGGTCAGTTCGACTTGATGGTTCCGGGTGGCGGCGTTGGTATCTTTGACGCTCTCTCGATTCAGGTGAATGGCGCTGGTGTTGATTGGGGCGCACAGTATGGTGGCTTCCTTACCAAGTGCCAACAGAATCTTGGTTATGATGCAAGCCTTGAAGCATACCAGGGCTGTATCCATGACATGTGCGATGCCGCATTCAAGAATTCTGGTTTTGACAACCTCTACCGTGGCTGTAACTGGTTTGCAGACTGGTACATGGCTGCAGACAATCCAACCTACTATGTTGAAGAAGTGGAATGCCCGCAGTACCTTGTTGACCATTACATGACTACAATCAATACTGAAAAGAGCAACAACTATGCATGGCATACCGATTGGTCTACATACAATGGTGAAGAACTTGAAACCATGGATTGTGATGAAAAGGGTTGCGATTGCACAGATGAACTTGCTGCGAAGGGTGCCTGCAAGCAGTAACTAAGAACGGTTTTGCTTAGGCAACAAAAACGACTGTGCGAAGAACGCAGCCGTTTTTCTTTATGTCATCTTGGAGCCCCGTTGGGGCGATAGAATCCAGCTTCAAGCTCCCGTGTGATGCGTAGCGCAACTGAAGGGCACGAAAAAATTCTTGACAAAGTATAAATCGCGATATATATTAGAGTCATGAAGAGAAAAATTTACCCCCCCCCCCTATCTGCTCAAACAAGCAGTAACTTATTTTCTTGGGTGCACGGGGTTTCCTGTTTTTTGCCGTTGATGTAGTTTCATCAATGGCTTTTTTGCGTAAAGATTTATGTGGACGATTTTCCTACTTGCAACGATATATAACATAGAGGTATGAATATGGATAAAGATATGAAGAATAATGTTGAAAAATTTTTGGAAGGTTCTGTTTCCTACTTGGCTAGAATTTCTTTGGAAAGCCTTACCGAGGTCGAGTCCAAAGCGGTAATGAATCTTTTTGAGTCTGACGAAATGATTAAGACTTCCCAGGGGTATATTTGGGGGTTTAATACTGGCATCACCCATTTCAGTCAAGAACAGAATGCAATCTTTGCGGATATCGATGTGGAAGACTATGCCCATTTGCCTGTTGTTATTCAGGAATTGCTCGCAAAGGCCGATGTCAAGGCCGAAATTCGTGTTCCTGGACGTGCAGGTGATTTTTCCATGAGGTCTTGGTATAAGTTTGCCGGTGGTAGGCTGCTGGATAGCGAATCTCAAAATTTTTACGACAACGGAATTCTTGATTCCAATGAGGAAACTTTCATCGAATCCTGCGCCAAGAAGTTCGGCGTTAATCTGGATAAGATTTCCTATGACGATCCGGAAGTCTTTGCAGCTTTCCAGGATCAGGATATCATGAAATGGTCCTTCGTCTATTCCTGCGAAAATGGGGGAGACGATCCTATGACTGTGTTGAAGCCCAAGTCCATGGATGACTTGATGGTATATTATGCTGCCGCCCTGCGTACAGGAAGTGAGGACAACATGGATATTATTAGGGAATATGTGGCTCGTCGTGATGGCCTCAAGCCTGTTCCCGAAAATTTATCGGATGGCCTCAAGAAAAGCTTCGGCATTGTTTTCTTTACTGAACAGGAAGAACTGGCTAAGTCTTCAGAGTGGAACTTGCCGCATCCCATGCCGATTCTTGCAGCAAAACTAAGTTCCGAAAGCACCTATAAGTTTGTGTACCTGTGCGTCAAGTACGGCGTTCACAAGGATTTGAAATAGTAATGCAAATTTATGAATGTAATGTGCAAACTTTCATCAGAAAAATTGGATTAGTATAAAATGTCCGAAAATATCAGTAAAAAAGTTCAAAAATGCCTTGATGCATACAAAGCATTAAGCGAGGATGATCAAGCTTCTTTTCGCTTTCTGATTGTAGAAGATGAACAGAACAGACTACGCAACGCTCCTGTTAATCCTGAAGATGTCCTTAAGGCGGTTGCTGATTTCAAGAGCTTAACGCTAAAGGTTAAATCATCTTGGTATAAAAACCAAATTGACACCTATAAGATTGTCAAGAAAAAAGATTGTTGGGAGCATCATCACAAAGATAATCACGGAAAAGAAGATCCTATTATATGTGAAAAGATTGAGTCTGCTGAATCGACAATGAAAAAAGTCTTTGAATTTGGTGTTTTAAACTGGAATAAAGTTTTCTGGTGGAACAACTGCATAACAGATTATGGTGTATGGACTCTTGATATTGTGTTCAAGGATCGTCCGAAGTTACATCTGAAATTTGATGGTGACTATCCCGATAACTGGATTGAATTTACAAATTTGATTACCAGCGATTGGGACTAATGGGCAGCATTTTGTATTACAAAAAATAATGTATTTTAGAGGTGACTTTTAGTTCGTTGATAACGAAAGGATTATATATGAATGCCAATGAATATATAGATAAGCTTCGAGATGAATTTATTGAGGCCCAAACAAAAGAGTGTGAATGGGAGTATCTTATTGGAATTAATAATGTTGAACAACGTGATATTCGTGGATATCATGGTCGTGAAATCTTAGAATTATTACAAAATGCGGATGATGCTTATCAAAAAGCTATTAACAGCAATAAAAAACCAGAATGTGAATTGGAAATATCAATTTCATATTTAGGAAATGTTTTAACAATTAGTAACACAGGAACATTCTTTGATAAAGAAGGAATAAGGGCTATTGTACAAGGCAATAATAGTCCTAAAAGAGAAGGCTATATTGGAAATAAAGGAACAGGATTTAGGTCTATTTTGAATTGGGCTGAATCGGTTTCTATTGATTCTGGTGACTTTCATATTATTTTTTCAGAAAAAATCGCAAGAGAAGTATTTGATGAAATTAAGAAATCATCTCAAATACAAAAGCAATTAGAAAAGAAGCCCGAACTGTATGTTCCGATGCTTGCTGTTCCTGTAAATAAAGATGATTTTAAATCCGATGATAAGACTACTATTAGTATTACCGTAAATCCAGACAAAACAAAAGATGAGTATGGAGTAGAAAAACAATTAGATGAGATTGATCTAAGAATTCTTCTTTTTTTGCCTAATATAAACAAGATTCATATCCAAACTGATGGTAAGGTTGTTGAATATGAACGAGTGAAAGATGAAGAATCTCATGAGGTTGTTTTAGAAAAAAAAGTAAATGGCATTTTTGAAAAAAAAGAACTATTTCTATTGTTTAAAAAGGATATCCCTAACTTTGTAAAAGATAAGGAACAGTCAAAGAATCTTGGGATGGTAATTGCCATCCCTGATTCTACAGAGAATGTTGAATCGTCATATTTGTATTCTTTTTTCCCTGTATTTGAATCAACATCTCCATTCAAGTGTCTTTTTCATGCGACCTATGAACTTGGTGACCAACGAAATAATTTGCTGACAAATGAGGTGAATTATAATATTATTAAGGAACAGTTGATTTTTCTATTTAGTGATGTTGCGGACTATCTTGTAAAAAGAAAAAATTTTAAGAAACTTTATGAGATAATAACGCCGATTAGTACGGGGATGTCATTTTTATTCCAAAAACCGTTTTCTAGTTTCAACAGCTATGGAATAGAATCTTTTTACTTAGATCTTTTGGGCAAAGCCAAAATCTTTAAAACGGTATGTGATGGAATCCTTTCTTTGGATGAAAATCCTAGACTTATTGAAGGATTTTTTCCTGAATCATTTAAAGGTCCTGGTTTCGAAAATCTTCTAGACACTATAGATAGCTCGGATATTGTAAAGTTAATAAAGCGATATATTGATGTAAAAAAATTAAATTTTAGTTATTCAGAAACTGAACTTTTAGAAGTTATCAATAAACATAGCGATAGCTGGGACGTCCATCAACAGGTAGAAACATTTATCTGGTGGAATGAAAAAAAATACAAATCACTACCAAAATTGCTGAAAAATGGAAATGATGATTGGTTGAAATATCAAGACGTTTGTTATTTTCTTGTAGGTTCATTTAAAGAAGACTTTGTTCCTAGTTGGGCTTCTATTCCAACTTTAAAATTAAGCTATCAGGAAGAACTTTTAAGTCAATCAGAATCTTTACCTATAATCAGAAATGTTAAAGACTCTCAAGATGGGCAACAAACACCTCGCATAATTTCTCAGCAACGAATTTTTTCTTCATTAACGTTTAGATACTTAGATAGAAGTACTGTAATCTCGCCAGTAAATTCTTCTGTTACCAATTATGAAACTGCAATAAAATTTGTTCAATGGTTGTGGGATAATTACAATGAGGAAAACTGGCATCCACAGGATGAAATAAAATTTAAGTTTCCCGCGATAATGAAAGATGGAAAAACAGTTGTTCTTTCTGCACAAGAGATTTATTTTGGAAGTGAATACGACAATTCTTTAAGTGAATTGCTTTTTGACGACTCATATGGAAGATTCCCTTCGCAGTCGGAATGGGAGATAAATGACGAGTCTTTTATAGATTTTGTTGCAAAATTCGGAGTCAAAAAATTTCCAGTCATTCAAAAGATGGAAGTAGAAAAAAAGGACATTTTATCCAGTTATGATAGCTTTTATAAGGAACAGGTAAAAAAGCAAGGCGATTTAGGAGCTTCTACCTCTTTTTCACTCAAGTATAAATTTCCTTATATCAAATCCTTGAAAGAAATATTCGATAATTTGGATACTAAGAGTATTTTGAAATGGATCGCAAAAGATAAGGATCTTTATGCATGTATAAGCAATCCATTATATAACAATACTGATGTGGTAATCAAATATAGAGGGAATCTTCAACATGATGAAAGAACTTTAAATCGTGATATTCCTAAAAAAAATTACATTCTTGCGTTATTTAATGAAACTGCATGGATTCAAAAGAATGAGAAAAGATATTCACCAAAACAAATGCTAAAAGGTGTAAATTCTAAAATTAATCGTGACTTTTCAGAATTATTGCCGGTAATTGATCTTGATTTCATTAGCGCAATCGCACAACAAATTGAATTAACGAATGATGTTGTAAGTGACATATTTAATAAATTTGATTTTTGTAATAATCCCACAGAATTATCTTCAGAACAATTTTATGAATTGATGCTTCGGATTCCACAATTGCCTTTAAACAAAGCCGAGAAATTGTCTAGATATATATACAGAATCATAGAACAGCCAGATTTCAATAAAACTTTTGAGAATTCTAGAAATTGCAAGTTATTTAAGGAAGGAGGAAAACTCCTAGTAAAGCATGAAGGAGTAGTTAAGTTTTATCCAGCTTGTCAATCTTATTTGCCCAGCTCTAAAATAGTTAATAAACGAGAAATTCCCATAGTAGAGAAAAATCAAAGAAGTGGCAATAATCATAATTTTAAGCAACTTTTTGGATGTAGGGTATATGATAAATCGTATGTAATTGATGAAGTGAGTCTTCATACAGTTGTCGATGATATTTTTCAAGAATATTTTAGTGATTTTAAAAAATATGCACAAGCATTTTCAAGTAGAAATAGAAATATAGCTGAGGTTGGACCGAAACTTAACATTCAACTGATAAATAATATCCAGATTTCTATCAATGAAGTAAAATCTTCTATTGAAGAAGAATATGTTCCCATTCGAAAAACAGAATCAAATTGGTATATTACTTGTTTCTCTGACGATCTTGATTTTAAAGAATTGTCTCTAGCCATAGAGAGTATATACGAAAATATCGCAAATACAAATCAATTTGATGCCGGTAAAATTGGTGAGTTATTTAGAGAAAAAGATCAAGATAATCGAAAATTTTTAATAAAAAAAGAATTTGGTTCATTGGATATAATTGATGATTCTAATTATGTTTTAGCTGAACTTTATGGTCGTAATCTTGACAAAGAAAAAGTTGTTCAAAAACTTAAAGAGAAATTCCCTAATAAAGACATTGTAAATGAGTCAAATGGAATTCTTGACGAATTAGATTACAATCACTTAACGCATGAAAGTCAGGATGCGAAGATTCATAAACTGCTAAAAAAACTTGATATTACGGTGGCTGATTTTAATTCCTGTATTTCTGTTTCAGTGTCTTTAGCTCGTTGGAATCAAGCCATTCTAAAGAATGAATTTAAACGCGTGCAAGAATCAATTACCATGGTTCTATGGAACCTAGCTAAAGAATCCGCGGATAAAAGAACTTCGTTCTTGATGAATGTACAAAAAGTTATTTCCGATTTTTCAAACTTTAATGACTGCCACGAGTATGAAGATGTTGACTTGAATGCTTCTAACATTATACAGGAATTTCTTAAAGATAGGCAAATTACTATTCCACCAGCGGAACAGATAGAAAATATTAGAACTCAAAAAAATGAAATTTTCAATAAAAACAAAGGATTTCTGACCCAGAAGATAAAAGACCTTGGTCATGATTTCGTTGATTTTAAACACGTAATTAGTAATGATGCGGTAAAACAGGCTGCGTATTTTAATAAGCCAGACGAGTTGATGTCTGCATTTGATGCCTATGTGAAAAGTCTGCCAAATACACAAACGGGGCCGCAGAATCCGGGTAATGGCCCTGGGGGTGCTAGAAGTATTAAGGCACCTACTCCGCCTCCTCCAGGTGGTGGTCGAGGTGGTCCTACGGGTGGAAATGCTGGTGGTGGTCGAGGTGGTCCTAGGGGTGGAAATGCTGGTGGTGGACCAGGTGTGATTCTTGGTGGTGGTGATAATGGTAAATTAACACGTGGTGGAGATGTTGAAAAATTTATTGTCAGAATGCTAAAAAAGAGGGCGATTACAGAAGTAAACGAATTCTTTGGCGAAGACGACTACGATGTTTTCTGGGTATCTAGTTATGCCATAGATTGTGGCGAATCTGTTACTGCGAATGATGGAGCTGGATATGACATTGAGGTTATCTCAAAGGCTGACCCAAGCAAGGTTCTTTATATTGAATCTAAGTCTAGTGTAGGTGAGCATGTCTCTTTTTACATTTCTGTTGGCAATGAATTAGCATGGGCTAAACAGCATCCCGATAATTATCTCATTCTATTTGTCCCGAATTCGGCAAAAATAAGTCTCGAAACTGAAAAGGATGAGCATGATTATATTGCCATCTGGTATCGTGATCTGGATCGTGAATATAAACCAATCACAGATAAGGTGAAATATGTCAAACGTTAAGTGGTGGTGGGGAAATTATTTCTTGGATAATTCCACATCAAGGCTTTCCTAGTTGATTTGGAATCAATCCTCGAAAATGAAGGCTCCCCTAAGTGGGTGGAACAACTAATTATGCAATTAAATTAGAAACCGTACAAGAGGTTCTTAATATGACAGAAAAACAATATGTTGACGCTTTGACCGCAGCAGGAAAGTGGGCTTTTGTTTGTCTTTATGAATTGGTAAAGACTTGGGATGGTGCAGATAAGAAAAACCTGGTTCGCCAAGCTTACGCATTAAACCTTGATTCCCAGGAAGGCGGAACCCGAACACGTGTTAACGCTATATTGAGAATTATAGAGGGTCGCGAAGATCGCAGGGCTCTGGAAGAAATTCGTAATACATCCCGCGTATGCAACGAACATCCAGAAATCACTGCAAGAATCGATGAGTTGATAGCTCGTTATTTTTAGACTGATTTGGTTAAGTCTAGCGCCCCCTATTATAAAAATTTCTTGCCAAAGTATAAATCGCGATATATATTAGAGTAAACTTTAAGTTTCTCGGTATATATCTTATGAATTGTGAACTTGTGGACATAACTCCAGATATAGCCCGCAAATATCTGGACCGCAAAGGTCACAACCGTCCCATCAGAAAATTTTGGATACAGACAAAAAGTGTTTAACAAAATAGGAAATCAATATGAGCTCTGCAGTTTTCTTTGAAATCAAGATTATGACCAAGACTGGCAAACCGTCAAATGCCATGGCCAAAAAACTTTTCGACTACTGTCAAGAAGAATATGACTGGTTTAATGATTCGATGGTTCTGGAAGACAATGTCATCCACACGGATTACGATAATGACTATGGTTCTGATGTGGACTTTGATGCAGAAAGTGAGCCGTTTGACTGGCTGAAATCAGCCTGCAGAGATGTAAATCCGGAACTGATGGAAGCGACTTGTGATATCAACTTAACAGATTACCGTCTGGAAAATGGCAATTTTTATGCGGAAGGGAACTTTAAAGACGGCAAATTTAGAGTTGTAGATTTCTTTTATTATTCCGATGTCTATGGTACCAAATTTACTATTGATTCCTGTTACGGATCTTTAATCGGTGATGGCAAAAAGCCTGTCGTCTTAAGGCTTAGGAATAAGGATACCGGAAAAGAAGAGTCTTTCCCCGTAGAAGTTTGGCCTACTGAAGATGACGGCGAATCTCTATACAATAAAGTGGAAAATGGCGAATACCGGCTGTGTGTCGATAGCATTGATCTAGTGGATGAATGCGGTGATCTTGTCCATGACCTTTCTTGCTTCGATTTTGCAAAAACATTTGAAGGCTCTAATTACGAGGGTTACGAATTCGTTTCTGTAGATTGTTGTGGCAGGGTGAACAGTGAAGAAAATATAAAGAAAGCCAATGTGGAAAAAGAGTCCCCGAAAGCAGAATCTTTGGAAACAATCGTGGCTAAGGACCATGATGATTTGAAGGAAATCATCGAGAGGGAAATAGCGAAATATGGAAAGAAATGTGACCTGAACCATATAGACGTTTCCAATGTGACGGATATGAGTTGCATGTTCAAGCTTAGCAAGTTCAAGGGAGATATCTCTCGCTGGGATGTTTCCAATGTAACGAATATGTGCGACATGTTCGCCTTTAGCAAGTTCGATGGCGATATCTCCGGCTGGGACGTTTCCAATGTGACGAATATGCAGAGGATGTTCATGGGGAGCAAATTCAATGGCGATATTTCCCGTTGGAATGTTTCTAACGTGATGGAAATAAACGATGTGTTTGAGAAATGCGATTTTGCAGGCAATATAATGTCATGGAAGCTCAATGAGCGCTGTGACTATCTAAACGAGGAATTTTTCATATCTGTTGAAGTTTCCGTAAAGGAATTGAAAGAAGCGATTGATTCGATAATTGGTTTAATTTCTGAAGAATATGATCGGCATGGCTTGCATGGTGTTTATCTAAAAATTTCAAATGGCGAGTTGTGCTTTGTTGGCTGCGATGGGCATCAAGGTGGAAAAGCCTTCGTTAAGGCGACATCCTGTAAAGAAGATTTCTGCAGTGTTTTGCTGCCAGGTGTCTTGAATTACGTCAGAAATAATTTACCGGGTGAATTAGTCAAGATTAAAATTTCCAAGGAACGCATTGCTTTTGAAAATGATCTCTTTAGCTATAGAGCTTATTTGAATGATCTCACCTACCCAAATATTGATGGCATAATTCCAGCGGATTTTGCATTCACCCTTGATGTGAATCGTAGTGAGTTGGAAGCTTCCTGTCAAAAGCTCGCCTCGAAAATTAAGGAGTCTTTCGGACTAGTCATTCTCTCTTATAAGGAAGGAATGCTATCCGTTGCAATTGACGACGATTCAGTGGCTATCAAGGCAGCAAAGGACGGCGGAGAACAATTTGATATAGGTTTTGATGTTAACCTTTTGACAAATGTAATTTCCAAGGTAAAGACGGATTCGTTGAGGATGAAATTTACCTCGCCGACAACAGTATGCGTTGTAGAACCCATTGGCTCAAGCGATGCCCTATTCTTTTTGCTGCCCATGAGAATTTCTTAGTAAAGTCGAAAAAACGGCTGCGATCGTCATGCAACCGTTTTTGTTTGTTTCGTTTGTTTAAAATATTAGGAAACAATGGTTATGAGTGTAGTTTGGATTGACTTCAATGTTTCAATAGGCTCAAAAATGGGATTGTCCATGGATGCATGGATGGCCAAACAGGTGTTCAAATGGTGCAAGGAACAATATTCGTGGTTTGCCGAAGCTTGCAACGATGGTAAGATCGTTTTGGAGGGGAATAAGATTGTTTCTTCTGAATTCAGCATCCCCTTTGAAGATGACTCAATTATTTTCGATTGGACCATAGATGTTTACAAGCAGTTCAAGCCGGACAAGCTAAGTGTTCGTAATTTAGTTCATGTTACTGATGACAATGGCGTATGCAACCCTCATAAAGCCAGTTCCTACATTGTTACCGCAGAAGCCCATCCAGATCTACCCGCGGCGTATAGATTCCGCCGGTTAATGGACGTCTGCTTCGGAAAGTTCTATTGTGTAACGGATTCCGGTGAAACACGTGAATATTATTACCAGTTGGTTGACGCACAAGAGGCGTTCTTATTAGGAAAGAATTTTCGGGAAGAGGAAAATCCCCATAACATAGCCCTTCGCCTAAAAAAGGATGAACAGACGGCCTATGAAGTTGTTGAAATCTGGCCCCTGTCCACATTAGAAATGGATGAGGATACCTTAGCACGAAAAATGGAATGTGGCAGTGTAAAAACGGAAGATGCCATTATCAATGATGAGTTTTTCCTAGCAGTCGGCGGTTATCATGCTATACCCTTGCTGGATTCCGAAGGCAGTCCTGTTTCCATGCTTGAGGCCATGGACGTGCAAAGGACTTTCGCCGGAACCATTTATGAGGATTGGACTTTCGAAGGTATTGAGTATGAATTTGGTAAAGTGGAACCATTAATCCCTGCAAAATCTGCAAAGAAAATAATCCAAGAAGAATCTGAGGCTGAAGAATTCAATGACGAATTTGAAGAAACCGAATCTACTCTTATAATCAACATTGATATTACCTTTAAAAAGGAAAATGGGGATGATGATTGCGAGCTTGCCCAAAAGATTTTTGATTGGTGTTGTGAACAATTTAATTGGTTTGGTGAACACGCCAAGAATGAATCCATTTATCTATCGGACTCTAGACTAGCTTCTAATTTTCAGAGCGAGGACCAATACCTTGATGAGGAACCTATAACCTGGATGGAGAAAGTGTTTGAACACTTCCACCCTGCACAAATGAATGTATGTACTCAATATGAGTATTATGAAGGCTACGCTTCTGACCATCGTTACATTGTCGCATCTGTCGAGAACGGAAAGTTCGTCGTGAAGGATGACTTTATTGCCGGTCAAGTTGATTACTTTTGGGAAGATGACTACCCCTTGTTTTACTATAGGAATAAGGGCTGTTACGGATTGATGCTAGGCGAGGACTCTAGTGATCCAGCTTTCACAACTGCTCTTTGCTTTAAGATGGGACAGGAATATCGTGAGGAGGTTGTAGAAATTCGGCCCTATTCAGATGATGAAACAGAGGCTCCTTTTATGGATGATATTAAATCTTCTGTTAGAAAGGGTTGTATTTGTCTAGCAATTTGTGACAACGAAATTCCCCTGTTGGATTCTTCTGGACAGAGAATCCACAATATTGATCGTATGGACGCTAAGAAAACCTTCGAGGGAACCAAACTTAATGATTATGAGTTCATTGGGATTCGTTTCCAGAAAGATGCTGAGCCCGAGCAGCCTGGCATCGACCGATAGGCTCGCCAACCTTCGCATTGCCAAGTTCCCCGAGTGAAACGTAGCGTAACCGAGGGGTAAAAAAAATTTATTGACAAAGTATAAACCGCGATATATATTAGAGTAAACTTTAAGTTTCTCGGTATATATCTTATGAAGCGTGAACTTGTGGACATAACTCCAGATATAGCCCGCAAATATCTGGACCACAATGGTCACAACCGTCCCATCCGAAAATTTTGGGTACGGGAATTGGCCCTCCGAATGAAGGAGGGCTCGTTTGAGAATCGTCGAGACGGCCTGCTCATTGACGAGAACGGGAATCTTTTAAATGGTCTGCATCGCCTTTCTGCGGTTGTGGAAAGCGGCTGCACAGTAAAAATGTGGGTAACCACAAAGAATTTTGAAAAAAAGGATTAAAACATGAGTGCAACTTGGGGCTACTTTAGCATAGAAATTAAAAAGTCTAACAAGACTATGGACAAAAAACTTGCCAAAAAAATATTTGATTGGTGCAAGGAACATTTTGACTGGTTTGGCGAGGGTGTTGAAAACGAACAGCTTTGCCTAGAAGATGGTAAAATATACTCTGACAATGATTTCTGCGTTGAAGATTATTCTGTAGAAATGGAACCGCTTGGCTGGCTAAATGAAGTCTATGAAGAGTTTCATCCAGAACAGATGATTGTCCGAAATGTCTATCACTACACCAATGCAGCCGGTGAATATACACCAGGAAGTGCATGCTTCCATCTTGTCTCGGCTTGTGTACAGGATGGAGAACTTGTATCTGAAGACGATTTCTATTATGGCGAATATGAGGATCCTTCATTTGAAGATTTTTTCCATTTTTATTACCAGGCGGATGATTTTCATGGATATATGCTTGGCACGGACTTTATGGAAAAGCCCGCTTCTTTCGTTAGGCTTTGTTTTAAAGATGGCAATCGAATTGTAAAAGAAATCGTCGAATTGTGGTCTGAGAGATTGAACTCGGCGGACGAAATTGAAGAGGCTGTGATTAACAATAGTTTCTGCTTTACTATATGCGATTCTGAAATTCCATTACTTAATGCAGCAGGCCATGTCATTGATCGTTTTGAAAAAATGGATGTTGAAAAAACTTTCAAGGGAACCGTATACGAAGACACGGAATTCTTGGGCATACAATGGTCTTCCGATGGTGAGATTGAAATGCCAGAATTCAAACAAGACATGTCTGGAACGGGTGAAGACTTGTGTCAGAATCGTTTAAAGGAATATGAAGATTTGTGTCAAAATCGTTTAAAGGAATATGAAGATTTGCCTTTAGGAATCAAGAATGAATTTAACTATGATGATTCCGGTGAATTGTATCATACCGTCATAGATGTCTCCGTTAAGGAATTGAAAAAAGCAATTAATGTCACTGAAGGCTTCAACTCCAAGGATTTAGAGAGAGGCGGTCTGACAGGTGTCCGTCTGAAAATTTCTAGTGATGAAGTCAGCCTTGTGGGTTGTGATGGACGCTTTGGGGGATTCGGTTTTCTTAAAGCGACAACCACTGCAAATGAATTTTGTGGTGTTATTTCGACCAACATTCTAAAGTATATCTACGAAAACCTATCTGGCGAGTCTGTAAAAATAAAACTTTCTGAAGACTACATTGCGTTTGAAAATGAATCTGTCAAATGTAGATCAGCGTTTTTTAAGAAATCTTATCCGGATATTGAAGGAGTCGTGCCCAGGGACTTTGCATATAAGGTAGAAGTAAACTGTAGTGAAATTTTGGCCCATTGTTTGCGAATAGTAGATGATTCGGAAGACGAATTTTCTAGGATAATCTTTTCCTATAAAGAAGGAATGTTGTTTATTGCTGGAGGGAATAATTCCGCTTCTATTGTAGCAAAGAAAGATGGTGACGAATTATTTGATATTGGATTCGATGCGGACCTGCTTGCACAAATCCTTTCCAAGATAACAACGGACGAGGTGAGGCTTAAGTTTTCCGCGCCCAAAGGACCGTGTATTGTGGAGCCTGTCGGCCTAGACACTAGTTTTTTCCTGCTTGTGCCAGCGAGGTGTTAAAAATTGGTATGGATCCCGATTCCGCAAATCGGGATTTTTTGAAGTCAATTTGGTTATAACAATGAGGAAAAGGTTGGGAGAATACCACTATGCTGTTAGACGCAAGTTACTTTATTGAAAAATCTGCGCTCTTGAAAATCGCTTGCAAAAACTCCGACTTCATGGAGGTTGTTCAGTCCATTGACTGGATGCAATACCAAAAGTCGTTTATGGCTTGGATTATCGGGAAGGGTGGACTGGAGCAAATTCTGGAACAGTCCACGGACGAAGCTGATGAATCTCTCCTTGAGTTTGGAAGTTTAGATAGTCAGTTGAAGCAAGCCCTCAGGGAAGGCGACCTTCAAAAGGGCTGCTTCCATTTTGCGGTGTTCAAGTCATTGCTTTCCGCAATGTTGGAATCCGGTTCCGGAACATCCTGCGAAGATGCCATCTATGTAACATCGACCAGCGATGAATATTACTTTTTGCACAATGTCAAAAAGCTAAAAATGCAGGACCAGAGCCTTGTAGAAAAAGACGGCCGCAGCTACGACATAATCAACGCCGTTGACCGAAGGGGTAAAGAAAGCATTTGGTACTTTGACGTAACTGACGTTATGCAAAGCTATTAACTTAAACAAAAAACTCCGACGTATTCACGCCGGAGTTTTCTCTATAAGGCCTCTGCCCCATGTCATCCTCGCGAAAGCGAGGATCTAGCAATTAGTACCTGTAGAAGTCCACCTTGTACGGACCTTCAACCTTCACGCCGATGTAATCAGCCTGAGCCTGGGTCAAAGTGGTCAGGTGAACGCCCAGCTTTTCCAGGTGGAGGCGTGCAACCTTTTCGTCCAAAATCTTCGGCAAGGTATAGACAACGCCGGTTTCGTACTTGAGGCCAGCCACAGTTGCCTTGCCGGTAGCATTGAGCCACAGGTCGATCTGGGCGATGGTCTGGTTGGTGAAACTTGCGGACATCACGAAGCTGGGGTGGCCAGTTGCGCAACCCAGGTTCAAGAGGCGGCCTTCAGCAAGAACGAGAATGCTGTGACCATCGGGGAAAATCCATTCGTCGTACTGGGGCTTGATTTCGTTACGGACAATGCCCGGAATCTTCTTCAGGCCAGCCATGTCGATTTCGTTGTCGAAGTGACCGATGTTACCCACGATGGCGCGATGCTTCATCTTGCCCATCTGAGCGGCAGAGATGATGCCGATGTTACCGGTGGTGGTAACGAAGATGTCGGCGTAGCTAACCACTTCGTCCAGAGTCTTCACTTCGTAGCCTTCCATCACAGCCTGCAGGGCGCAGATGGGGTCCACTTCAGTAACGATCACGCGAGCGCCCTGGCCACGAAGGGACTGTGCGCAACCCTTACCAACATCGCCGTAGCCGCAGACCACAGCGATCTTGCCGGCCATCATCACGTCGGTAGCGCGGTTGATGCCGTCGATGAGGGAGTGGCGGCAGCCGTAGAGGTTGTCGAACTTGGACTTGGTCACGGAATCGTTCACGTTGATTGCCGGGAACTTCAGGCGGCCTTCCTTGGCCATCTGGTACAGGCGATGCACGCCGGTAGTGGTTTCTTCGGAAACACCCTTCAGGGCTTCGCGGGCGCGGGTCCACTGCTTCGGATCCTTCTCGAAAATCTTACGGCAGGTAGCAAGGAATACGCCCCATTCTTCGGAGTCGGTTTCCGGGTTGAATTCAGGAACCTTGCCGGCTTCTTCGAATTCTGCGCCGCAGGTCACCAGCATGGTAGCGTCGCCACCGTCGTCCACAATCAGGTCTGCAGTCTTGCCGTCGGGCCAGACCAGAGCCTTTGCAGTGTTTTCCCAGTATTCTTCAAGAGATTCACCCTTCCAGGCGAAAACAGGAACGCCCTGCGGGTTTTCAACGGTACCCTTCTTGCCAACGACAACAGCGGCTGCGGCGTGGTCCTGGGTACTGAAGATGTTGCAAGAGACCCAGCGTACATCTGCGCCCAGGTCAACTAGAGTTTCAATGAGGATTGCGGTCTGCACGGTCATGTGCAAGGAACCCATGATGCGTGCGCCAGCAAGCGGCTTCTTGCCTTCGTATTCCTTACGGAGAGCCATGAGGCCCGGCATTTCGGTTTCAGCGAGGTCAAGTTCCTTGCGGCCCCATGCGGCAAGGTTGATGTCTTTAACTTTGTATTCCATAATTGTCCTTGAATGCGCGAAACGCGCCAATAAATTATTTATGCGTAAATATAGTTAAATGCATAAATTGAAACCAGAAGCAAAAGAAAAACCGCGGTGTTTGCCACGGCTTGCCATTAGAACTAAAAATCCCACTTGCTAGTCTTTTGTCTATTTAAAGGCTTGTGAGCCTGGCTTGCAGTTCTTCCGGTAGTATATCTGCTTGTAACCCTTTGGGTATTTTTCAAGTGCAGCTTGAATTCTTGGCTTGGCCTAACCTTACGGTCCGAAAGCTTGTGAATAATCGTATCGGTACCTTCTACCAAGGTGAGTATCAAAAAAATGGCGCCAATGATACGCAAGGCCAAATCCATTACATGACTAAAATCACCCATAAAATACCCACAACAATTATTTAGGCTATTAATATAATCTTTTTTCGTTCAATAATTTACAGAAATTTTTATTCTGTGCATTTTTATTAAAAAAAGAGCCCTAAAAAGGGCTCAAATTCTAGGCACGCTCCAGAAGAATCATGGTTTCAAGGTGAGCTGTACCCGGGAACAGGTCCAATGGGGCTATGCGCTTGACACGGTAGCCGAATTCTTCCCACTCGTCAAGAGCTCCCGGAATTTCATCTGTGCCGCAAAAAACATGGATAACGCGTTCCGGGTTGCGTTCCGCTAGAGCTTCTATTACGCCCGGCAAGCACCCCTTGCGAGGCGGGTCAAGCAAAATAACCTCCTTGCCATTTTTTTCTGGCAGGGCGGTATGAACAAACCTTTCATCAATCTTGCCTGCGATGAACCTTGCGTTTCGCTTCAAGTGTTTTGCACTTGCCTTTGCGCATTCCACAGAAGGGCCTTCCCATTCCGCACCGATCACGTTACGTGCATCCTCGCCTATTCCAAGTCCGAAAAGTCCGTAGCCACAGTACAAGTCCAGGAACTGGGTACGCTTGTCGAGCGCCGCCATTTCCCTTGCCGTTGCAAGCAGGTTTGGAACCTGGCTTTCGTTAATCTGGCTAAAACCAGTTATTGGGTAGCGTAGGCTAAAGCCGTCAAGCTTCAATGCAAGTTCGCGCGGTCCATACATTTGCTTAAAGTCAAGGCGATCTGTTGGTCGCGTGGCCTCCAAATAATAGTCGCTGCGGCTCGGGTCTACGTAAACATGCACAGCGGTAACCTTGTATTTGGATTCCTGTACAAGTTTTGTAATTTGCTTAAGTTTTCGTACAATAGTTGCGTCAAGGTGGTCAACGTTAAAAACCACGGTGCGGTATTCGTATGTACCGCGAATGATGATCCAGTTCAGGGCGCAACTGAGTGCGTAAAATCCGCCACCGCTAAGCTTTGTGTGAATAAGCCTATAGATTGCGATATGTTCTTCCGGTTCAAGCAATGAATCGCGTGGGTCAAAGTAGACGCGTCCGTCGCGTGTCGAAAGCCTGCGCTTGCTTGTTGTACGGTAGCCGCGTTCGCGCGGGCTTGCGATAATGTTTTCCGGAGTGCCCGAAAGCTTGTTTTCGCGCCAGAACATGCGAATGGCTTCATTCTTGATTTGCAATTCTTCAGAATAGCTTAGCGTTGCAAGTGGCTCCGCATCGGCACCTGCTTCAAATGGTACAAAATGGCGAATAGCGTCAGAAAAGTACATAGGTGATTTACTGTTGAAAATTTGATTTTTGCAAAATGTAGTTAATTGCCGGTGTGAATTTTGGAATTTGCTGAGTAGAGGCTATGACTTTGCCTAGTGTTTTCTTGTGAATTACGGTCTAGAAATTCAGTTTTTGTTTTTTAGGCCGTAATAAAAAGCATGAATTTGTGGATTTTACAGTCTAAAAATGCTTTTTTGCCAAAATAGACCGTAGCAAACCCCTTAAACTTGAGGCATATTGCGTTTTTTCAGTAAAATTTACGGTCTAAAATGCGGTAAATTCTCTTATGGACCGTAAAAGTGTATTAGGGCATATTCAATTACCGTATATTGGCACGTACAAAAACAAAAACCCGTTCAGTTATCCTGAACGGGTTTTTCGAGCGGCGGACCGGGATCGAACCGGCAACCATTAGCTTGGAAGGCTAAGGCTCTACCATTGAGCTACCGCCGCTAACGCGCACAATTATACAAAAATATTTCAAAAATAAAAGGGGAACTGGCAAAAAAGCCGTCGGTGTAAAGTCAAAATGCCCAAAAAATCTGGCAAAATAAAGTTAATTTATATAAAATGATTGCTTTTTTATAAAAATTTGACATGTTTTTGGTATGGACAATGCCCACTTTTTGTTGTCAAATGTTAAAAACCTTATTAAATTTAGCGCAGAATTTTAAAATTCCTTCAAGAGGTATACTTGCTACAACCAAATAACTACCGTCAACGCCCGACTGGCGGACGCCAGGGCGACGGCACGCGCATTAACGAAGAAATCCGCATTTCTCCGATCCGACTGGTGAAGGCAGATGGCGAATCTGTTATCATCGAAACGGCTAAGGCTCTCCAGATGGCTAAGGACGATGGCCTCGACCTTGTCGAAGTTTCTCCTAACGCAAAGCCGCCTGTATGCCGCATCATGGATTATGGCAAGTATCGCTTCGAACAGACAAAGAAGGCTAAGCAGGCAAAGGCCAAGCAGCATGTCATGAAGCAGAAGGAAATCAAGCTCCGTCCCAAAACAGCCCAGAACGACTACAACTATCGTATTGAAGCTGCAAAGGAATTCCTTAAAGAAGGGAACAAGGTACGCTTGTTGATGCAATTCCGTGGTCGCGAAATCGCGCACATGGATTATGGTCGCCGTCTTATGGACCAGGCCAAAATCGACCTGTCCGAATTCGGCGAAATCGATATGGATGCAAAGATGGAAGGCAACACAATGCTCTCTATCTTCAGTCCTAAGAAGGGTGTCGTCGCAGCAGCCAAGGCTGAAAAGTCCAAGGCCGCAGAAGCCGACAAGGCACCGAAGCCCGTAACCGAGCCCATGGCAGCAGGTGAGGCTTAACTTAATAACCTAAAGAGGTACAAAATGCCAAAGATGAAAACTCATAGCGGTTCCAAGAAGCGCTTCCGCGTGACTGGCTCTGGCCACGTCAAGTACAAGCACGCTGGTCTCCGCCACATTCTTACCAAGATGACCACTAAGCGTAAGCGTGCCCTCCGTAAGGGTGGCCTCGTAAAGAAGGTCGATATGTACCACGTCAAGCGTTTGCTTGTTTTGGCTTAATCAAGGAGTGTAAGAATGCCACGCGCAAAGACTAGAGTTCCTTCCCGTGAACGTCGCAAAAATATTCTCAAGGCAGCCAAGGGTTTCTATGGCCGTCGCAAGTCCAACATCCGTCTTGCTATTGACGCTGTAGCCCATGCTGGCCAGTATGCCTATGCACACCGCCGCGATAAGAAGGGTGACTTCCGCTCCTTGTGGATCACTCGCTTGAACGCAGCAGTTCGTGAATTCGGCATCAACTATAGCCAGTTCATCAACCTTCTTAACAAGGCAGATCTCAAGCTCAACCGTAAGGTTCTTGCTGATCTCGCTGTTAATGACCCAGCAGCATTTGCTGCAATCGTTAACAAGGTTAAGGGTTAATTCAAGTGCGCGCGCAAGCGCGCATGAATTGCTTTGGCTTTGAGAAATGAGCTTACAACGCCCGGTCGTAAGACTGGGCGTTGCTTTTTTATTCCAAATAAAGAACTTCGCCCATTTGTGGCATCAGCACCTGCTTTCCAGATTCTTCAGCTGCACGCTTAGCATTTTCAAGTGGTTCCGTGTAGCTATGCTTAGAAAGGCAGAATCTGGAATGGTGTACTGTCAGGTAACGATTTGCATTAAGTTCCTGCATTTCTTTTCCAAGATATTCTGGCATCGTATGTATCTGCGACCATTGCTCGTTATATTGGCCGTTTTCAAGAATTGCAAGGTCAATGTTCTTGAACATGCTACCAATGCGTGCAAAGTGCGGGCCGTAGCCGGTGTCGCCTCCGATCCAGATTGTTCTCTTTGGGGTTTGAACAAGGTATGAAGCCCACAGGGTTCTATTCTGTCTTAAGTCGCGTCCAGAAAAATGCCTTGCCGGTGTCGCCGTTACTTCAAAGCCTGCATCATCAAGTTTCGAATTTTCCCACCAGTCCAGTTCAACGAGTTTTTCTTTTTTGTAGCCCCAGTATTCAAAGTGTTCGCCAACGCCAAGGCCCAAAATCACATGTTTTACCTTTGGCTCAAGTTCTTTTACAGCTTCGTAATCCAAATGGTCCCAGTGGTCGTGGCTAATTACCAGGTAGTCAATTTCAGGAAAGTCCTTTGGCTTGTAAACGTCTGTGCCCTTGAACATCTTGTTTACAAAGCTGACCGGTGACCCTGAATAGAGAATCGGGTCTATCAAAAATTTTTTCCCAGACAAGTTGATAATGTAGCTAGAGTGTCCAAACCATACAAGCCAATCCCTGTCCTCTGGCAATGCCTTTAGGTCTGTACGAATTACGGTCATTGCCGTGTCCGGTATTTTTTGTACCTTGCTTCCGTCCCCGAATATAAAGTCCTTCCAGGTGGAGAATGTGCTTTTTTCTCCTGTCATTAAAATTGTCGGTACTTCATTGACAAAAGTTTTTCCGTCAAAGTTTGGAGATTTTTTTATGCGCTCAAGCCGTTCGCCTCTTGGCAAGCGGCCGAAACTTTCCTGGCTTAAAAACATAATGCCTATATCTCCTAACGCAAAAAGAATGGAAAGTGTTATTGCAATAATCATAATCTTTTTCTTGCAAGAAAAATTAGCCACAAGCGATGTTCTTGATAATTTTTACAACGGTTTCCATACCTTCAATTGTTACATGTTCAAACGGCCCGTGATAACCGTAGCCACCTGTGCCAAGGTTCGGGCAAGGCAGTCCCATAAAGCTGAGCTTTGAGCCGTCCGTTCCGCCACGTACCGGATCGCTCACAACTTCGGTTCCTGTAGCACGGATAGCCCTTCTTGCTCGTTCAAGAATTTCTGGATATTGTTCAACAATTTCAAGCATGTTACTGTATGAATGCTTCAATTCAAGCTCTACAGTTCCTTCGCCATATTTTGCATTGAATTCCGAAGCGACCTTGTGTAAAAATTCCTGACGTTTTTCAAATATCTTTTTGTCGTGGTCGCGAACAATGTAGCTGAGTGTTGCCGCATCTACATCGCCTTGCATATCGGTAAGGTGGTAAAAGCCTTCACGCATTTCGGTAGTTGCTGGAGTTTCATCTGCAGGCAGAACCATTGCAATTTCTGCGGCAATGAGGCTTGCATTTTTCATAATGCCCTTTGCTTCACCCGGGTGAACGCTCTTGCCGTGAATGGTGAACTTTGCGCTTGCCGCATTGAAGTTTTCGAAAGCAAGGTCCCCTTCATAACCGCCATCTACGGTATATGCATATTTTGCCTTAAAGTAGTCTAAATCAAACTTGTCCGCTCCACGGCCAATTTCTTCATCCGGAGTAAAGGCAACCCAAATATCCCTGTGACCATAAAGATTTTCATAGCCGCGGCTTTCGGCATGTCGGTCGGCTTCGGCAATTTCTTCTATTGCAGTTACAATTTCTGCAATGCCAGCCTTATCATCAGCACCTAAAAGAGTTGTGCCATCCGTCGTAATTAATGTACGGCCCTTAAGTGAAACAAGCGTCGGAAAATCCTTTGTAGAAAGGACTGCTCCTGAACCCTTTAACACAACATCGCTTCCGTCATAATTTTTAATGATTTGCAGTTTAGGGTTTACTCCCGAAAAATCAGGTGAAGTATCCATGTGGCTTATAAAACCGATTGGTGTTTCGTTTTCGTGCCCCGGCGTTGCTGGGAGCAAGCCGTATACATAGCAGTGCTCATCGATTTTTACTTGTTCAAGTCCAATATTTTCAAGTTCTTCGGCAATATACTTGCCAAGTTCGAATTGCTGCTTTGTACTTGGGCAGCATTCGTTATTTTCATCGGAGGTGGTCGTAAAACTTACGTACTTTAAAAAGCGATCTTCGACTTTCATTTATAACTCTCTTTGTTTTGCATTTTTCAAAATAAAAAACTTTAAAGCACAAAATCAAATCTATTGAATATAATCCCTGCATTTATCAATTATAATTCATAAAAGCGGGCGAAATTATTTTACTTTTCCTTGCATGTTACAAAAAAGTTCAAAACGAAAAAAGAAGCGCGCTCCGCTTTCTCGTTCGCAAATGATGCAGGCTGTGCATTCAAAAAATACAAAGCCCGAGGTTATTGTACGTCGTGAACTTTTTAAGCGTGGTTTCCGTTATCGCCTTTATCGTAAAGATTTACCCGGTACGCCAGATCTCTTCATCTTAAAATACAATGTCATTGTTTTTATCAATGGTTGCTTTTGGCACCAGCATGGTTGTAAACTCACTACGCGTCCAAAGAGTAATAAAACGTTTTGGAATCACAAGTTCGATAGCAACATCGCACGCGATATCAAAACATTGCACAGTCTAAATCTGCTTGGCTACCGTGTCGCTATTGTCTGGGAATGTTCCCTGAATGCTGCAGGTTCCGTATCGCAAGTCTTAGAACGTCTTGCAGACTTTATTGCAAGCGACGAAGAACAAATAGAAATCTAGCGCTTGCGCTTTTTGCGTATAATTTCAACAATTGGTAAAAGCCACAAATAGCAGGCAAAAATGGCACTTGTCTTTGGCGCTCCAATCGTGTGGATTGGAATTAAAAATGCAACTGTCCAGGGCACGATCGCAGCGATGACTACCGAAGTATTTTCAATGGCAAGTGCGCGCTCGTTGTTATCAGGAATAATTTTGGAACTCAATTCATTCGTAAGCACAATCGACAATGACTGGTTGCATGAAAGCGCGCATGTAGCGATAGCTGTTAAAACGGTACACGCAAAAGGCGAAACCATAGTAGATATCTGTTCAATTCTCTTGTGAATTTTGTCAAGTATTCCCGTACATTTAAAAATGCCTGGGTACGTGAGGGTAATTAAGACAATGAAAATCATATTCATCATGCCAAGCACTCCACCGCCACTCAGCATTCCAGAAATTTCCCCAGGTGCCTTGAATCCAAAAAATGAAATCATCGCCGTATCAAGAACTGAAATTTTTTGCAACCAAACGCAAAGCGCAAAAGAAACGGCAATGCTAACAAGCATCGTTATTTTGATATTCACGCGAAAGGCCGTCAGTGCAAGAATCGAAACGGCGGGCAGTATTGTAACCCAATGCAAGGTGTAATGCTTTTCAAAAATTTCAGCGACACTTAAAACCACCCCATTTGTCCGTGCAAAAAAGCCGATGCAAAAATAAATGCAAATGCTTATTGCAAGTGGAATCATTCCTGTGCGGATCATTCCACGAATGTTATCGTAAATACTTGTGTTTGTAATTTCAGCGACTAGCAATGCGCTTGTCGAAACTGGGGAACAGCGGTCTCCAAAAAAAGATCCGGCAAGAATTGCGCCTCCCAAAAACATAGGGTCAATTCCGAGAGCATTCCCTACGCTCATGCATATCACGCCCATAGTTGCAGCGGTCCCGAGTGAAGTTCCCGTAAGTACAGAAACAATGCTGCAAAGTGCAAAAGTGACTGGCAAAAAAACTGTCGGTTGCAGTGCGCCTGCGCTGTAATAAACGATTGTCGCAATCGTCCCGGAAGCCCGCCAAAGCGCGGTAAGAGCACCAATCAAAAGCATGACGAGTGCGATATTTTTAACGGCAAGAATCCCAGAAAAACCGGCCCCAAGAATTTCCCTGATGTTATAGCCGCGACGCAAACCATAAATTGAAAAAATGCAAAACCCAATGCCTAGTGCAATCCATAGGGGCTGTCCAAAAACAATGCATGTTACAAGGGCAAGGCAAAAAAGCGATAATGCAAAAATTTCCATCAATCATGAAAAATAGATTATTCCAACCCCATAAAATTTTAAAAAGGGGAAAGCCTTCCCCTCGCTCGCACGTCGCAGGCTAGTAGCTCGCTACCCCTTCTAGCGGGGGATCCCGCAACGCCCCAAAGAAGAAAAATGTCCTTTTATAAGAAAGTTTCTCTAAAAGTATCGGTTTAAGCACAAAATCCGTTACAATATTGTATTGAATGTCAAAAATTGAACGAAAATAGCCCTTTCAGAAAGCTTTTTTTAGAAAAAAATAAAAAAAGTGAAAAAAAATACGATTTTCCCTTGACAATGTTCTGGAAA
>DCGZ01000051.1 GCA_002314675.1 Fibrobacter sp. UBA1765
GAAGGATGAATTTCTGAACCCGGAAATCACCTACGGCACCATGACTGATACTCGCGACAATAAAACCTACAAGATAGTTAAGATTGGCGATCAGGTGTGGATGGCCGAGAACCTGAACTACGCAGATTCTACAAAGACGCCGAGCCTGAAGGGCAAGTCCTGGTGCTATGACAACAAGGCTGAAAACTGCGATGTAACCGGTCGCCTTTACACCTGGGCTGCAGCCATTGACTCAGTTGCCTTGGCAAACGATGCAGACAATCCTCAGATTTGCGGCTACTTCAAAGAATGTAGGCTGCCGACAGTTGTTCAAGGCGTGTGCCCCGAAGGCTGGCACCTGCCGACAAAGACGGAATGGAATACCCTGTTTACGGCAGTTGGTGGTTCCAGCGCTGCTGGTAAGGCTCTTAAGTCGGGCAGTGGCTGGTCCGACAATGGCAACGATACCTACGGCTTCTCCGCGCTCCCTGCAGGCTACAGATACTACGATGGCGATTTCGACTATGCCGGCTACGGCGCCTACTTCTGGTCTGTTAGCGAGTACTCTAGCTTCAACGCCTACTACATGCTCTTGTACTACTACTACGAGGATGCCCGCATGGACTACCGCAGTAAGAACGTCGGTTACTCAGTTCGTTGTCTCCAAGACTCCAACTAAACTTTTACCTAAAATACTTCGTTTAGAACGAAAAGTTTATGAAAAGGTGGTTGTTTGACTACCTCTTTTACGAAATTTTTGCTACTTTAGATGGCGTGAGATACCTAACATTAGAAAAAGCCCTTGATGCGTGGAGAAAACTCCAGCCTATTTCAGATGAAAATAGGGCCCGTCTTGCTCGTCGTTTTTCCGTTGACTTCAACTATAACAGCAACCATATCGAGGGGAACACCCTTACTTATGGACAGACGGAAATCCTTTTGCTGTTCGGGAAGGTTATTGGTGAAGCGAATGTGCGGAGCGTTCAGGAGATGGTGGCCAGCGAAGTTTCTCTCAAGATGATGGTGGCTGAAGCTAAAATCAAGGAAACTCCACTTACACAAAATTTTATACGAGGCCTGCATCATACTCTATTGCGGGAGGATTATTCCGTTCATCGTGAACTGCCTGGTGGAATGCAAGTCGGGTATGTGGTTCACGCAGGGCAATACAAGACTCGCCCAAATAGTGTCATTACGCGTTATGGAGATCGGTTCGACTATGCGTCACCAGAAGAAACTCCTGCACTGATGACGGATTTGGTGGATTGGTATAATGCTGCAGAAAAAGAGGGGAAGTTGTCCCCTGTGGAATTGGCCGCGCTGTTCCATTATCGGTATATTAGAATCCATCCATTTGAAGATGGAAATGGTCGAATCGCTAGACTGCTTGTCAATTACATTTTGGCGAAACATGATATTCCCATGGTAGTTGTTCGCAGTCGAAAGAAAGACGAATACCTGGAAGCTTTGCATGCAGCCGATTTGGCTGTAGGTGCTGCGCCGACATTAGGCGCGAATGCCTCGTTGCGAACTATCGCTCCATTTCTCAAGTATTTTAAGAATATGGTGGCGCAAGAAATTGATGGCGATGTTCGCTTTCTTACAAAGTGTGGTGAACATATCTGGTGGTATGATGGCGAGTGTGTTGAATTTCGCACCCCGAATTATGGCCGAATTTTGAACCTTATGCAAAGTGAACCGGTTTTGACACTTGCCGATATTCAGCGAAAACTTGGTATTCGAATTTCAGCTGTTAACAAGCTGGTTCAGCACCTTCTTGATTGCCATTATATTGAACGCGGGAAAGATGTTGGCAAATGGCATGTGTTTATCGTGCCGTCAGTTTAGAGACTTTGCAATATTAAAAATGCAAAAAAAGGACCTGAGTTTTCTCAGGTCCTTTCTTCTAGATCCTGCTCCTTTGAACCTAAGAATTGTAAGGAACTAAAGTTCCAACAATTCTATATCGCCAACGCTCAGGATGACACCGTGAGGCACATGGTCTCCGCGATGTTCTAATTAGGAATTACTAGCAACCTTGACTTCTTCGATCTTCTTCAGTACGGAGCCGTCTTCGATAGCCTTCATGGCCATGTCGTAGCCTTCCTTGATGGTGGCGGCCTTCTTGCTGATGTAGAGGGCGGCGCCAGCGTTCAGGGCGCAAGCGTACTTGATGCCCGGACGGCCCTTGCCGTTCAACATGTCCAGACCCAGCTTGAAGTTTTCTTCGCCGGTGCCACCTGCCAGATCGTCTTCGTCCACAGCCGGGATGCCGAAGTCCTTGGGGTCGATACGGTAAGTCTTGTACACGCCATCTTCCAGGATTTCTGCGATGGTGGTGGGAACGCAAGGAGAAATTTCATCGTAGCCGTCGTCGCTCAAGGCTACCATGACACGCTTTGCACCCAGGGCATGAGCAGCCTTGGTGAAGGGCTCCAGCACAGCTTCGCTGTAAACGCCCAGGCAAAGGTACTTGGCTTCAGCCGGGTTGGTGAGAGGTCCGATGAGGTTCATGATGGTCTTGATGCCGAGGCAACCACGGACAGGACCTGCGTAACGCATTGCGCTGTGATAGACGGGAGCCATGAGGAATACGAAACCGGTTTTCTGCAGAACTTCGGCAGCCTTTTCCGGAGTCATGTCAAGCTTGAAGCCTGCAGCGGTGTAGAAGTTTGCTGCACCAGACTTACTGGAAACAGCGCGGTTACCGTGCTTTGCAACCTTACAACCGCAGGTAGCTGCGATAAGGCCAGACATGGAGCTCACATTGAAGCTGCCCTTGCCGTCGCCACCGGTACCCACGATGTCGGTAAGTTCGTCACCAGACATTGGGAACTTGCGCTTCTTGCGGCTAAGCACTGCAGCGCAGCCGGCGATTTCGTCGGAAACGGGGCCCTTGCAGGAAAGTGCTGTAAGGATTGCTGCCATCTGGCGTTCATCCATAATGCCATCGGTCAAGTCGTCCATGAACATTTCAGCAGTTTCGCGAGTCAGGTCCTTGCCTTCCATGAGGGTGTTCAATACGCCGCGAATGTTCTGCGGTTCACGACGGTAGTTGAGGAATGCCTTGAAGAAATCGGCTTCCCTGTCGCTCGCGATAGATTCCGGATGGAACTGGACGCCTTCGATATCCAAGGTCTTGTGACGGATGCCCATGATGTCGCCGTCTGTGGCGCGGGCGGTCACTTCGAATTCCGGCGGGAGGGTGGTTTCGTCAATGACAAGGCTGTGGTAGCGGGTGAAGGAATTCTTTGCACCCATGGTGCGGAAGAGACCCTTGCCGTCCAGGTTGATTTCTTCGACGATGCCGTGCTTGATGAACTTTGCGCCAACGATCTTTGCACCGAAAGCGTAGCCAATAGCCTGGTGACCAAGGCAGATGCCAAGAATGGGGAGCTTGCCTGCGAAGTGCCTGATGGCTTCAACAGAGATGCCAGCATCTTCAGGGCGACCCGGGCCCGGGCTCACAATGAGGCGGCTGGGGTTCAGTGTTTCGATGTCGGCGATGGTGCATTCCTTGCTGCGGAGCACGCGGATTTCTTCGTTAGTGATCTTGGCCAAAGCCTGATACACATTGTAGGTGAAAGAATCGTAGTTGTCAATTAAAACGATCATGATTAAAAACCTTTGGTATAAAAGTTTTTGGTTTCAGGTTTGAGGTCGCAGCTTCGCTGCTTTGAGGACGGTCCTTCGGACCTTTGAGGTTCTTGATCGAACAGCTTTGCTCAGAGCGCCTATGGCGCGACCTCATACCTCAGAGCCCTTTAGGGCGACCTCGTACCTATTTACTTCCTTCCAGGACGGCACGGACGGCGCCCAGCTTTTCGTTAGTTTCTTCAAATTCGCGTTCTGCGTTGGAGGCGGCCACAATGCCACCGCCAGCCTGCAAGGTGATCTTCTTGCCCTGTTTGAGACAGCAACGGATAGAAATACAGAAGTCCAGGTCGCCATCGGATTCAATGTAACCTACAGCGCCTGCATAGAAGCGACGTTTGACCTTTTCGAGGCCAGAAAGGATTTCGATGGCGCTGATCTTTGGAGCGCCGCTCACCGTACCTGCAGGGAAGCTGGAACGAAGCACTTCAATAGACTTCTTGCCGGCGCTGACTTTACCTTCAACATCAGAAACCAGGTGGATCACGTGGCTGTACTTTTCGCATTCCATGAACTTCATGGCTTCCACAGTGCCAGCGGCACAGACGCGACCCAAATCGTTACGAGCCAAGTCAACGAGCATCAAGTGTTCTGCACGTTCCTTCGGGTCGTTTTTCAGTTCCTTCATCAGTTCATAATCTTCCTTTTCGTCCTTACCGCGGCGGCGTGTGCCGGCAATAGGATGGATTGTTGCGATACCATCACGGACGCGTACCAGGCTTTCTGGAGATGCGCCAATAAACTGGTGGGTACCGTAATCCAGGTAGAACATGTAAGGAGACGGGTTCACGGAACGGAGGCGACGGTAAATGTCCAGAGCCTCGATGTCGCTTTCGAACTGGATGCGGCGAGAAGGCACTGCCTGAACGATGTCGCCTGCCACAATGTGCTTCTGCAGTTCTTCCACCTTCTGGGTGTATTCTTCCTTGGACTTGGAAAGATCGGTAACGGTAACGCCCTTGGCCACTTCCGGTTCCGGAGCCAGGTAGCTGAAGTCCAGGTCGGCCAGGCGCTTCTTCACGTTTTCGATAGCGGCAGGCAGGTCCACCTGATGTTCTTCGTAGTTCAATGCGAACAGGTGAAGCTTTTCGGTGTAGTGGTCGAACACGATGTAAATGTGACCTACCATGAATTCAGCTTCGGGAATGTTCAGTTCGTCCACCTGGGGGGCCAAGTGAATGGTATCGCAGCGGGCGCAGAATTCATAACCCAGATAGCCAACGCCAGAAGAAGGGATGGGCATCTGGTTAGGCGGCACTGTGTTTTCGCCGGAAATGATCATGAGAGCGTCGAGAATGTCGCCTTCGCCTTCCTTCAAGAATACGCTTTCCTTGCCGTCGACGACGATGGAAACGTCATGCTCGTTCTGGCGGAGACGGAAGGCTTCGTCGACCATCAAGGTCGAGTAGCGGCTACGGCCATGAGCGAAAGAAGCGGATTCAAAGATTGCCTTTGCTCCCAGTTTTTTGCCCAGGGAGAAAGGTGTGTAACGTTCGCCGGGGAGGGCGACGTAGATGCTGTCGGTACGAGGTTCCTTCATGTTCAATCCTTATATTTACAAACTCTTATACTGAAAAAAGGCCCCGATTTATCGGAGCCTTTTTCGTTTAAATTCTATACGCAAAAACTAGACTCCGATGTTATAGAGCCTGCCACCACCAGAAACGGATTGCAAAGTTTGCGTTTTTCATGTCCATAAAAATAGAGAATGATGGAAATTTTGGCAAGGAAAAAAGTTGAAAAAAATGGGTGTATTTGTTTTTTCTGTAAAATAATACATTTTTGTAATTTTTGTTTCATTCTTACAGAATTTCTTAAAAAGCTCTACAATTAAGTTATATTGTATGCCATGTTCAACATTTGCAAATCCTTCGTACATGCAATTTTTATGGTGCTTTTTTGCAGCATTGTAACTTTTGCCGATGATGCAAAGGAAGCTCGCAAGGCTGAGTATAAGGCTTATGAAGGTTCAATCCCGCTCCCTAGGCAAATGTCCTTTGTGGGTAAGGGGATGAGCTTGGGGCTGGGTCTCGGGGCAATTCGACCTTTAGATGACCAGGACAACCCTCTCTTGGCGTGGCGTGGTGTTGGGGAGTACTACTATTTGCAATTTTTAAGTGCCGGACTTGAAGTGACTATTTATGGCGGGGACGTTACCGATGATGTTATGCTTTTGTATAGCCGTTATCGCTTGCATTCGCGCTTTCATTACCAGCCCATAAAAAATGTTGACATTTTTGCCGCTCCGCTTTTATGGTTCGAGACCACGGATATGGATGATATCCGTAAAGAGTTTGACTACGAGGGGGATTCTACAAAGGTTTTTCATTCGACTATTTATGAAGATGCTCCCGAACAGAATGGCTTTGCTGTAGGTAGCGAGGTCGGTTTTGGAGTACGCCTGCCAATGAACCTGGGCGTTTTTGCAGAAGGCGTGTTTGAAAGGTCTTTTTCTGGTAAGAATGTTTTTGCGGCAACGCTCGGTTTTGGGTATGATATTTGTGGCATATCTGCTTTTTTTAAACGCAATACGTATTCGCTCTGGTTTACTTTTGAAGTTTCGTTGCGTCACTATGTTGGTGAAAAATGGGATGGAACAGGCCAATCTTCCATTTTAAGTTTGAATTTAGCCTTGTAATTAAAGGCTTTTCCCTTGACAAATTGTTAATTCTTTGCTAATATTGGGGTCCCGAGAATATCGGAACCCTCCCTGCTGCATGGTGCCGCAGGGCGAAAATAGACCAAAGGGATACTTATGAAACAGTATGAAACAATGGTCATCATCGACGCAATGATCTCTGACGATGCTATCCAGGCAGAAATCCAGAAGATCAATGACCTTATCGTTAAGGCTGGCGAAGTTGTTCGTCGCGACGATTGGGGCAAGCGCAAGATGGCTTACCAGATCAAGAAGAAGACTCACGGTTTCTATGTGATTTTCTACTACAAGGCAGAAACTTCTGTTGTAGCTGAAATCGACCGCGTCTTGAAGCTCGACGAAAATGTCCTCCGTTGGATGACTCTCGTTGACTATCCGATGTCCGAAGTTGTTTATGACCAGAACCAGGCTCAGAGCACAGAAGAAATTGCTCCGATTGATGCCGATGACGCAGAGGTAGAATAATGGCTTTTGAAGATAAGAAACAGGGCCCGCGCATTCGCCGCAAGAAGACCTGCTGGTTTACCGAAAATAAGATCGCTTTCATTGACTACAAGGACGAAAAGACCCTTCGCCGTTTCATCAATGAACGTGGCAAAATCCTTCCGCGCCGTATCTCTGGCACAAGCGCCAAGTACCAGCGTATGTTGAACGAAGCAATCAAGCGTGCTCGCCAGATGGCTATCTTGCCGTTCGTTGGCGACAGCCTTCGCTAATTAGAGGAGAGTGAACGATGGAAATTATTCTTAAGGCCAACGTCCCACACCTCGGCAAGATGCTCGACGTAGTTGAAGTTAAGAACGGCTACGCTCGTAACTACCTCTTCCCGAAGAAGCTTGCTATTCGCGCTACTGCAGAAGCAAAGCTCGAACTCGAAAAGAACCGTGCTGCTGTTGAAGCAAAGTTCCAGGCAGATCTCGCTGCTGCTGGCGACGTTGCTGCAAAGCTTGCAAACGTTTCCGTTAACCTTTCCCGTCGCGTTGTCGAAGGTGAACGTCTTTACGGTTCCGTTACTGCAGCAGACATTGCAGAAGCAATTACAAAGCAGGGCATCAAGGTTAGCCGTGCTCAGATCGACCTTGCAGAACCTATCAAGCAGCTTGGCGTTTCTGAAGTTACCGTTAAGGTCTTCAGCGATGTTACCGCTACTGTTAAGGTTTGGGTTGTTGCTGAATAAGCAAAATCTTAGAACTGCTTAAGAAGGTTCCGCACTGAAAAGTGTGGAACCTTTTTTGTAACGTCATTAAGTGCGTTTTTGTAGCGTCTTATTGCCCTTGCATATAATTTTTCTTTCATTACTTTTCTAATTTATTTGCATGTTTAAAAAGTTTGCTTTTCTTGCCTTTGTTTGTGCCGGCGTTTCCTTTGCTCAGGTCCGAGATCTTTTTGCTGAATTCGAAGCCGAAGCAAATGCTGCCGAATCTTCATCCTCCGAGATTGTCTCCAGTTCTTCTGAAGCTCCGTCTTCTAGTTCGGTTACGCCTTCTTCCAGTTCCGTAGTATCTAGCTCTAGCATTGCGAGTAGTTCTTCAGTTGCTAGCAGTTCCAGCGTTGTAAGTAGCTCGTCTGTTGCAAGTAGCTCATCCGTAGTCAGTTCTTCTTCGGTTGTGAGCAGTTCTTCTGTAATGAGCAGCTCCAGCGTTCTTAGCAGTTCCTCCATTGCAAGTTCTTCTTCTGTGCTATCTAGCAGTTCGGAACTACCAATGAGTTCTTCTGCTGCGCAGGATTCCGTGACCCCGGTTATAGTCGATGCTTCCAAGACTGATTCAACGGCCGCTTCTGCTGATTCGGCAGTCGCTCCTGCGGATTCAACGCTTCAGCAGTCAAGTTCTTCTGTTCAAGATTCTGTTTTAGAATCTAGTTCGTCTATAGCCCAGGATTCAGTTCCTGCATCCAGTTCCTCGGAAGTTCAGGATTCTGCCGTGGTTGCTGCAGCATCTTCATCTAGCATTGCTGCAAGTTCTTCCTCTGTTTCTCGCCGTGACATTCTTGGCCCGACCAAGGTTTCGAAGGTTTATGGAATGGATGAAATCAAGGGCAAGTACAAGAGCCCTAAGAAGGCCTTGTTCATGTCGCTTGTTGTACCTGGTTCTGGTCAGCTTTATGTTGGCGGCTCTACGTTCACGAATGTTCGCGGTGGCGTTTACCTTGCCTTGGAAGCTGGGCTCTGGGGTGGCTGGTATTACTTCTCCATTTATAAGTACAAGGACCAGGTAAAGAAGTATAAGAAGTTTGCTAAGCAGAATTTCTCTATTGCACAGTACGAAGACAAGATGCATTCAATCTTCAATTCCCTTGATGGTACCGATGAAGAAGCAAACTTCCGTATACGCTATATGAGTGGTCGTGAATCCTATTGCGAAGGTATTTATGGCTCTGCAACCGCCAATGGCTGTTATAATTCTGAAAAGACATTTAACAATGACGCAAACCATGTGAATAAGTTTACTGGCGAAACCTTGGGCGATGATCTTGACAAGGTTGACCTTTATAATTCTTCCGAAGTCTATTCTCAAATTTCAAATTCCAACTATGTTCTTGGCTGGCTCGATGTTGAAGACGAGGCTTTGGTAGCTGATTTGGATCTTGAAGATTCTGAATCTGAAAAAGTTTCGTTAGGTGTTTCTGAAAATCAAAAGAAGTATCGCTCCATGCGCAACAAGGCTAACGATTACGCTAACTTGCAGGCCTGGTTCTTTGGTGGTATTATCTTGAATCACCTTGTTTCTGCAATCGATGCTGCATTGACCGCCAATTCCCATAATAAGACCTTGTACGAAGAAAAGCTTTCATGGTATGATCGAATCCACCTTGAAGGTTATATCGTTCCGATCCAAGGGGAACGTGCAACAGTCATCAATGCTTTCTGGAGCTTTTAATGCGCTTTAGGGCACTGTTGCTAGCTTTGCTTTTGCCTGTGCTTTTGCAAGCGCAGACTGTAATTTCTGTAGATTCCAATATTAGCAGGAACAGCGGCAAGAGTGTTTTACTTGCAGTTGGTGCTTCTGCCTTGCTTCCTGGTATGGGTGAGCTTTACCTAGGTGAAACTGATATGGTTCGGCCATTTGTATGGGTTGATGCCTCCCTTTGGGTTGTTGCTCTTTCTTCCTATGTGATTGGGGATAGGTATTTAACGTCGGCCCATGGTTATGCGGTTCGCCATGCCGGGTTGAATTCCAATTCGAAAAGTTCTACTCTTTTGAATGCGGTCGGTGATTACAGGTCTAGGGCTGGAATTGCCGGTCAGAACACTTCTCCGGATGATGATGAAGATTACAACCAGGCCATGATTCGTGCTGGTAAAGATATTGATGCCGATTTGCGCGAAGATATTGTATGGGATTGGGGCACTAGCGATAATCCAGAGACTACGAAGCGCATGAAGCATTATAAGGATTTGCTCAGCGACTACCGTGTATCCAGAATTGTTTTCCAGGTGGCTGTGGGTGCTCTTGTTGTAAACCGCGTTGCTTCTATGCTTGATGCCATGCGCGTCTACAGGGCGACTTCATCAAAGGGGCTTGCCTCGCGTATAGAAATGAATCCTTATGTAGGTTTTGCGGATGGTGTAAGCGGGGTTGATTTTTTGCTGAATTTCTAGAATGCCTTTATTGATAAATAATCAATAGACAAATTTTTTATTAGCCTTTAATTTTTAAGTTCTGATTCTAATTTATGGTTATGAAATTTTTTGCAGCTTGTTTTTTTGTTCTTTTTGCAACATCTCTTTACGCTCAGCAAGAGCTTCGTGTGTATGCCAAGGAAGATCCAAATTCAAAGGTCCTTGGTGAATTAAGCTATGTGGATTTAGCAAGAATCGAAGAACTTCCGATTCCTCCGGAACGTAAAAAGGTTGTGACTTATGAGGTTGATAAAAAGGCGTTGAACGCATGCCTTGACCGCAATAAGGCTATTAAGGATAAGAGGAAAAGAAAGTCCAAGGATAATGCCTGCCAAAAGAAAGTTAAGCAGAAGGCTATAGAATCCTGGGTTGATGTTCCTAGAAAGGATATCCCCGAATTTATTCCAATCAAGTCACGCATTGCAAATATCGGCTATGTACGCCGTGCTGATTTGGCTCGCTTTAAGGAACGAGCAAGCGACCAGAGTGGCAAATATTCTTCTGCAACGGGCTATGTGATTCTTGAAAAGTCCCCGAATTCGCCGGGCAAGTTCAATATCACTATTCAAAATGGTCCCGTAAGTGGACGTGCTGAAATTGCTGCTGGCAATGTACCTGTGCAGCATGTGGGTTCCCGCGAACGTTTTCATTATTCTGAACCGGGCTGTACGATCGATATCGACTTGTTCCTTCGTCAAGTTCAGGTTGTAGAAACAGGTTGTGCAGAATACCATGTCGGTGATTTGGGCTTTGCAGGCCAGTATCCTCGTTATGATGAATTGAAGCGTGTCGCCGAATCGTTCAATGGAGAACCAACCTATAAAGGCTCCTTCAGAAAGTTCCTGTGGTGCCCTGCCGGTGAAAGTTCCTGTGAAAAAATCAAGGATGAAAGTGGCTGCAAGGTCGAAATTGTATGGAGCGTTGATGGCTCTGGCGTTATTGAACGCCGCTGTGACGAAGGTGTACATAAGTATCGTCCCATGGAACGCATGATTCCGCATAGGGGTGATTTTTTGAATGGCGAAAAGCCTATTATGTGGAAGACCAAGCGCGCGGACATGGCCAAGGAATGGATGATTTGGTATTACTACCCGAAGGCTGAACGCTTTAAGATGGTTCGCATGGGTGACAAGCCTGAAAATGCATATATGGAGATTTACGAATGAGGCGTATAGAAAAGTCTAGAATTCTTTTTCTGGATTTAGGCCCTATCTTAAAGCTCCTGCAGTTTGATGGCGAGGATTACCCTGTAATTTCGCGAGTTCTTGACCTTGCGTATGAACGACAGATTCAAATGGTTGTGTCGCCTGTCACTTTTCATGAAGTATCCGCTTTAGCTTTTGCAAAAAACGAATTGCTTGCAAGGCAGTTCAAGGAATTTTTTACCCGTTCTCGTTCTTTGCTAATGCGCGAAATAGATGCGGATGTTGCGATGGCCGCTGCAGAGATTCGAAGCAAGCATAACTTGCCGCTGGATCAGGCTTTGCAGCTAGGTACGGCCTATGTTGCTGGAGCAGATACCATTTTTACGTTGAATGATTCCTGGCGCTCTTATACATCAGCTGAAATTGTTACTGTTGAAGATTTACGCTAAATTGGTTTCTGATAAAAAATCATTTTCTTTGAAGGTGGTGCTGGATACGGCTCTGTAAAATATTTTATTGTTTATCAAGTTTCTATATTAAAACTTGAATGATAGAGTCCAACTTCAAAACAGTAATCACGTCAAAGCACAAGCTCTTCGACTTGCATTTGCGGGAAACGTTTCGTTACCGCGACTTGATTTTTTTGCTGGTCAAGCGTGATTTTACTGCGGTCTATAAGCAAACTTTGCTTGGGCCTGCCTGGGCTATTGTTCAGCCGCTTTTAACGACGATCGTTTTTACCATTGTCTTTGGAAACTTGGCGAAGTTGACCACGGCCGATGTTGCTGGTGACTTTGTTGTTCCGGGATTTCTTTTTTACATGGCGGGCAACATTTGCTTTAGCTATTTCTCATCGACTTTGAATACAACGGCGGGCACGTTCCTTGCAAACCGCGGAACCATGAGCAAGGTGTATTACCCGCGGTTGGTGATGCCTGTTGCGACCGCGTTTTCCAAGTTGATTGGCTTTTGTATTCAGCTTGCCATGCTGCTTGTGTTCTGGTTGTATTTCTTTGCTCAGGGGAGTACGAGTATTCATGTGACCTGGGCGTTGTTGCTTGTGCCGGTATGCGTTTTGCAGATGATGTTCTTGTCGGTTGGGCTCGGAATCATTATTTCTTCGGTGACGACAAAGTTCAGGGACTTGATGATGCTTGTGTCCTTTGGACTTCAACTTTGGCAGTACGGTTCTCCAGTTGCTTATGGCTTGAATCTTATTCCAGAAAAGTACCTGGCTTTTTATATGCTGAATCCGGTAACGCCAATTATTACGACTTTCCGTTACGGCGTTTTTGGATTCGGCTATTTTGACCTGCATTACTATTTGTTGAGCTGGGGAATCAGTCTTTTTGTTTTCTTTATCGGCCTTGTAATGTTCAGTCGCATTGAACGAACCTTTGTGGATACTGTGTAGGAGCCTCTATGGAAGAATTCATGATTCAGGTAGAGAGCGTTTCTAAGCAGTACAGGCTTGGTCAGATTGGCGGGACAACGCTTCGCGACGAGTTGCATCGCATTGGCGCTAGGCTTTTTCACAAGGAAGATCCAACGAAAAAGATCGGTGCCAAGTCTTATGAAGATGGTGAAATTTTTAACGCCTTGAACGGAGTTTCCCTTTGCGTAAAGAAGGGGGAACGTGTTGGAATTATCGGCCATAATGGCGCCGGTAAGTCGACGCTTTTAAAGTTGATTTCTCGCATTACTGCTCCAACCGATGGAGCCATAGGTCTGAATGGTCGTGTGGCATCCATGCTTGAAGTGGGGACTGGTTTTCACGCGGAACTGACGGGGCGCGAAAACATCTACATGAATGGTGCAATCCTTGGCATGACCAAAAAGGAAATCGATGCCAAGGTGGAGAGAATTATTGATTTTTCGGAATGTCGCCAGTTCATTGATACTCCAGTAAAGCGTTATTCTTCGGGAATGTTTGTGAAGCTTGCGTTTTCTGTGGCGGCACATTTGGATAGTGAAATTGTCATTATGGATGAGGTGCTTGCGGTGGGCGATATGGCCTTCCAGCAAAAGTGCATTGCCAAGATGAACGAAATTTCCCAGAATGAGCATCGCACGATTCTGTATGTGTCCCACAACATGAATACCATTCGCGAACTGTGCAGCCGCTGCGTTGTTCTGAGTCATGGCTCTGTTGTTTTCGATGGCGATGTGGAGCCAGCCATAGACATCTATATGAATTCTACAGAATTCGATATGGCGACAAAGGTTAACCTCGCAGAAAAAGAACGTCTTCAAGTTTTTAAGCTAAATCCAGAAAGCGTTCTTGTAAAGATGAGTTCCCTGGAATTGGTGGGTAAGGATGCTCCGCTTTATGGAATTGGAGAAGACATTCTTTTTGATCTTGAATTGGATTCTAAGGAAGATTCTAAAAATTTGAGTTTGCGTCTAGCGGTCATGGCGTTGGGAGGCCAGTACGTGGGGAATTCCTTCATTTACGATTTTGCGCAAATGAAAAAAGATGAAAAACGAAAATTCCGCTTTGCTGCGAATTTTGGTGGGCTTATGCCTGGGCGTTACGCAGTTTCGATGCTTCTGTTCCGCACAAATGAATGGAGTGTCGCAAATAATGTAGATGGCATTAGATTCGCTTTTTATTTTGAAGTTCGCGATAAGGAAGAACAACTCAAGGTAAAGTACAATAATATTTGGAGCAAAGTTCTTTTTAAAAATATTGAACTAGTAAATATTTTCTAAATTTGCGCGCGTAAAAAATGGAGTAAATCGTGAATCCAGAAATTCAAAAACGCCGCACATTTGCAATTGTAAGCCACCCTGACGCCGGTAAAACAACAATCACCGAAAAGTTCCTGTGGTACGGTAACGTGATCCGTGAAGCGGGCCATGTTCGTGCAAAGTCCAACCGTAGCTACACAGTCAGTGACTGGATGAAGATTGAACAGCAGCGTGGTATTTCTGTTTCTAGTTCCGTTTTGAACTTCCCGTTCGAAGGTTGCATGTTCAACCTTGTGGATACTCCGGGGCATCAGGACTTCTGCGAAGATACATACCGTGCTCTTACCGCCGTAGACGCAGCCCTCGTTTTGATCGATAGCGTGAACGGTGTAGAAAAGCAGACTATTCGCCTTATGAATGTGTGCCGCATGCGCCACACTCCGATTATTACCTTCATCAACAAGATGGACCTTGATGGCCGTAGTGTTTTCGACTTGCTTGACCAGATTGAAAGCATCTTGAAAATCAAGGTTGCTCCGTTTACTTTGCCAATCGGTGTCGGTAAACTTTTCAAGGGTGTCTATTCCATTGCCGATAACACTTTCCATACCTTTAACAAGGAAGAAGGCGAACAGCAGCTTATCCAGATGACTGGCCCCGATGATCCGCGCCTTGTAGAAATGTGTGGCGAAAACTGGGTTGCCCAGTTCCGTGAAGAATATGACATGGTTACAGGAGCCATGGATCCGTTTGACCATGAAAAGTTCTTGAAGGGTGAAATGTGCCCTGTGTTCTTTGGCAGTGCAGTGAACAACTTTGGCGTTCGCCAGCTTTTGAACGCATTTGCTAAGCTTGCTCCGCCTCCAATGATTCGTGATACGGACAAGCGCCCTGTAGACCCGAGCGAAGAACCGTTTAGCGCATTCGTGTTTAAGATCCAGGCCAACATGGATCCGAAGCATCGTGACCGTACGGCATTCCTCCGTATTTGTTCAGGAAGCTTTACCCGTGGCGAAAAGGTTTTCCATGTGCGCACCGGCCGTGATATTCGCCTTGCAGCTCCTACGGCATTCCTTGCAAAGGACAAGGAAGTGATTGATCACGCATGGGCTGGCGATATTGTCGGTATCAATGACCCGGGCCTTTTCCGCATTGGCGACACTCTTACCGATGGCGAAAAGATGAACTACACTGGCATTCCTGACTTTGCTCCGGAATACTTTGCTCGTGTAACGCTCTTGAACCCGCTCAAGAGCAAGCAGATGGCAAAGGGCCTTGCTGAACTTTCTGAAGAAGGTGCAACCCAGCTTTACGAACCGTTCAAGTCTGCTATCCCTGTTGTTGGCGTTGTCGGCGAACTTCAGTTCGATGTTTTGAAGTTCCGTTTGCAGAGTGAGTACGGCGCAGACGTTCAACTCGACAAGGTTCCTGCCCACGGCATTCGCTGGGTCAATGGCCCTGAAAAGGATGCCCAGAAGTTCATGGAAGAATACGCAATGGACTGCATGTTCGACAAGGAACACAAGCTTGTTTGCTTGTTCCCGAATGAATACCGCTTGAACCTTGCTATCAAGAATTACGAAAACCTGACATTTGCAGAAACCAGCCAAGGGTAGTAGGGTATAGGATAGACGAGAGAACGGGCCTTTGGCCCTACAGACGAGAGACGAGAGGGACCTGTCAATTTCCGTGTTTAGGCATGAGGGCGCTTCGCTTTGAGGTCGATGCTTCGCATCTAGAGGCTTTGATAATTCAGAATTAAGAATGCAGAATTAAGAATTTTCATTCTGTCGTCATCCTCGCGAAAGCGAGGATCTCTACATGCTAGAGATTCCCAGTCGGGGCCGATAATGACGTGGTAAGTTACATTTCTGCAGACAGCCTACAGCCGACAGACTACAACATTTCCTCTGAGCGTGCAAATGCCGACCTCATGCCTCAAGCACCGAAGGTGCGTACCTGACTCCAGATTCCTTACTTCTGTCTTCTGTTCTCTGTCATCTTTTTTACTATATTATAATCCATGAACAAGAATTTGAACCTTCTACTTCTACTAGGCCTTACGCACGGAGCGCGAGCCTGTTAGTGGTATTTGGTAAAAATCGCTGATAGATATTGACTACAAAGGCCCGCTTCGAAATCGAACGCGGGTTTTTGTTTTGCTCTTTTGTTATCTTTTAAGGGCAAAAAAATAAGGCTTGCGGTTTCGGTTCCGAAAACGGCAAGGAGATGATAAAATGAACTGTATGATGGATTGTGCCGACCAGGCAAGAAAACCGTTTTTCTATGATGTCACGCTCCGTGACGGTAACCAGGCTTTGCCAAAGCCATGGAACAACGCACAAAAGAAGGATGTTTATCTTCAGTTGTTGAAGCTTGGCGTGCAGGGTGCAGAAGTTGGCTTCCCGGCTTCTTCTGAAATGGATTTTGAATCTGTAAAGGAACTTGCCCAGCTTACTGCCGAAATGGCTGCCGCTGGTGACGAAGTTGCCCAGAGGGTGGTGGTCTCCGGTTTGGCCCGTTGCGTACCCAGCGACATTCAGCGCTGCTGGGAAGCTGTCCAGTATGCGCCGCATCCACGTATCCATACATTCCTTGCAACAAGCCCACTTTCCATGGAACATGTGCTCCACATGACTCCGGACCAGGTGAAGGCCCGTGCCGTGGATTGCGTGAAGCTTGCAAAGTCCCTGGTGGGCGACAAGGGCGACGTGGAATTCAGCTGCGAACACTTTGGTGACTGCCTTGAAAACATGGACTTCGTGATCGAAGTTCTGAAGGCCGTGGTTGAAGCCGGTGCAACCACCTTGAACTTGCCTAACACCGTGGAACGTTACCGTCCGATGCTCTACATCAGCCAGATCAAGCAGGTGTACGATGCAATGCCGAAGAATGTGACCATTTCTGTTCATTGCCATAACGACTTGGGTATGGCAACTGCAGCAACTGTAGAAAGTTTCTTTGTTGGTGCAACCCAGCTGGAAGTTGCCTTGAACGGCCTTGGCGAACGTTGCGGCAATACAAACTTCTATGAAGTTGCTCTTGGTTTGCACAATTCCGGCGTTGATACCGGCTTGCACCTGGACAAGATTTACGAAACCGCTATCTTGATTTCCCAGTGGTCCGGCGTTAGCATTTATACTCGCGCTCCTTTGATTGGTGCCGAAGCTATCGTTCACCGTAGCGGCATTCACCAGGATGGCGCAAGCAAGACCAAGGACATGAAGAAAGGTGCGTACCGCCCAATCGACTATTCCATCATTGGCCGTAACCAGAACGATTCCCTCAGCTTCACAAGCCAGAGCGGCCGTACTGCCGTTTACGAAATCATCACCAAGTTCGGTTACAAGATGAGTCTTGCCGAAGCCGCTGAACTCCAGCCTATCCTCAAGGCCTACAGCGAAAAGGAAGGCGAAATGAGTGCCGAACGAGTTTTGGACGTGTTCCGCGAGCAGCGCGTGAATGTGAACGGTCGCTTGATTTTCAATAATGTGGAAGTTGTTCCGGATGAAAATCGTTTTGTCTTCCATTTCAAGAAGGACAAGGAACCGATAGTCAAGTCCATTACCGCCGAAGGTCCTATTGAAGCTGGTCTTTTGCTCATGCGCGAAATTGGCATGCCGGTGGAACTTGTAAAGTACCGTCAGGTCGTTGTCCCTGAAAAGGATACCTTGTGGGCCGGTCGCGGTCTCAGCCGCATCGTGCTGAAGGCTAACGGCAGGGAAGTCGAAGGGCGAGGCGTAAGTAGCGATACTTTGAAGGCCAACATGCGTGCCTTGTTCGGTGGCGTGAACCTGCTTTACAAATAAATTAAAAATTCATACTGTGAAGGCGTTGTAGGTTTAACTGCATCGCCTTTTTTGTTGAATTTTCATAATTCTTTGGTTTCTTGTTTAAGGTTTCTTGTTTCTGTAAATCACATTTTATACATTTAGCCCACTATGAGAATTTTGATACTTTTAGGATTTTTATGTTCTTTTGCAGTGAATGCGTTTGCTCAAGAAACTGTAGAAAGTGTTCGCAAGCAAATCAAGGCTGTTGAAGAAGAAGCTAAACGAGAAAAAGCTTTGCACGATGCTGAAAAAAAGCGTCATGCAGACTTTATTGCCGCCGGTAAGGAAAAGGTCGTTTCCTTGAATTCGCAAATGAAGGCTGTCAAGGCTGATATCGATTCCATGAAACATGAAATTTCCCGCCTTGCGGATGCTCGTGAAAAGGCTGCTTCTACAACCAAGTGGTTTGAAAATAAGAAGCTCAAGTATCAATCGGATCTTGCAAAATTTTTGTTGACTCTTGTACCTGCGGTTGAAGCCGATTTCCCTTATCGTAACGAAGAGGCCGTAGCAAGTTTGAGTGAAGTTGCAGAACAGCTAAAGAAGGGTGTCATTACTGCGGACGATGCTCTTGGTCGAGTCCTTGAACTTTTCTCGGAACGCATCCGCCTTGGTTATACGACTGAAGTTTGGAAGGGTACTTTGAATTTTGAAAGTCGCCAAATTTCAGGTACATACCTTAGATATGGTACTGTTGCCAGCATCTTTGTTTCTACAGATGGAAACGATTGCCTTTGGCTAGAACATAATGCAGATGGCTATTCCTGGAAGAATGTATCCCATGATATGGAAATGCGCTCCATGTTGAAAGAAGCTATGAAAGTTGCAGAAGGTAAGACTGCTCCAAAGCTTGTTCTTATCCCAGTTTCCTTGCCAGTTGCAAAGGAGGCTAAGTAATGAAGAATTTATTTGTTAAGTCCTTTGCTCTCCTTGCCTTGGCTTTTGGTCTTTCTTCCGTTGCTCATGCAGCGCCTCCTTCTGAAATTGATCTTGTCAAGGCTCGTGCAGAACTCAATAGTGCTAAGGCAGACCTTGAAGAAGCTCGTAAAAAGCGTGACATGGCCGTTGCTGCCCGTTGGAAGGATCGTGAATCGGCAAACCAGGAACGCGAGCTTTTTAACGAAAAGTATCAGGAATACAAGGAAAAGCTCGAAGCCCTTATGACAGAGCGTGCCCGTTTGCAAGAAGACGTCCGTGTTGGCCGTGAAGATCTTGCTCAGATGCAGGCTGCAACAGAAACGGCCCGCGCAGAATTCCTTTCTCTTGCTGCAGGCCCTGAACGTTTGACTGGTTTTCTGCAGATGGCGGAACAGGGTGTTCCATTCAAGATGCCGCAGCGCCTTGAACGCTTTAACAAGGCAAAAAAGGAAATGAGTCTTTACCGTGATGATCCGCTTCGCATTGCGAAAGGCATTATGAATGTTGTAAACGAGGAACTAGCTTTTTCTCGTAGTGTAGAAGCTGAAGAAGCAGAACTTGTGTTTGGCTCCACTGTCGCTATTGGTAAGCGTTTGCGCCTTGGTGGTGTTTATGCGATGCAAGCGGCAAATGGTTTTGACGGTACGGTTCAAAAAATTTCTGTAGATTCTCTTGGCGTTGTGCAAAACGTTGGTCCTGCTGCTATCATGCTCCCGACCATGGGTGAAAAAAGACGCACTTTTAGCTGGCAAGAAAATTTGTCTCCAGAAATTCGTGCCCAGATTGCAACGGCGCTTGCATCCAAGGATTCTAGCGTAATGTATGTTCCCGCCGATGTTTTGCTTAGTACGGCACTTTCTTCTGAAATTGCAAATTATACAGAGCAAACCTGGCAAGACAAGGCAAAGGAATTTTTCAAGAACGGCGGCATACTTATGTACCCGATTGTCGCCCTTTTGCTCCTTGGCTTGCTGATTTCGTTGGAACGAATTTTGATGGTTGCCTACAAGAGTTTCGGAGGCAGTTCCCGCAAGGTCTTGAAGCTTCTTGCAAAGGGCGATGTTGAAACTGCGAAGTCACTTGCTCCAAAACTTCACGGTGCGGTGGGCAAGGTTTTGAAGAAGGCTCTTGCCAAGCCGTATGCAACGCGCGAAGAAGCCGAAAAGGCCATTGAAGAAGTTTTTGCTGCAGAAACTCCGGCCCTTGAACGTGGCCTTTCCACAGTTTCCGTGATGGCAACGACAGCTCCGCTCCTCGGCCTTCTCGGTACAGTCATGGGTATGATCCAGTTGTTCGAAGTCATTACGATGCATGGCACCTCCGACCCTAAGCTTTTGGCCGGTGGCATTTCCGTAGCCCTCGTGACGACTGAAGCTGGCTTGATTGTAGCAATTCCGTTGCAGCTCATTCATACCTTCCTTTCGAACCGTGTCGATCGCTTGACCGCCAAAATGGAAAAGGCTGGCCTTGCCGTTCTTAACGCCCTTTGGATTAAGTAGGAATGTCATTGCGAGCGTAGCGTGGCAATCTAGAGAATTGTTGATATGACGGAACTTTCGGTACTAGAAACAGTAATCAGCCTAGCCTCCCGTGGGGGCTGGGTGTTGATTCCTATTTTCTGTATTGGCTGGTACGCTTGGTACTTGACTGTAGAGCGCTATTTCTTTTACCGCAGCTTAAAGCGTTCGCCCGTTCGCAAGTTTTGGAAAATACTGAAAGAACAAGGCGATGAAGCGGCGGCCATGTACTTGAAGAAAAAGCACAAGGGTTATTTTACCCGCCTTGCAGAAGCGGCACTTTTGCAGCGAGCAAGTGGACCGAAGGCTGTTGAACATGCTCTGGAAGCCGTTCGTCATGATGTTGGCATAGAACTTTCCAAGTCCATGCGCTCTATTTCTGTTGCAGCATCGGTTGCTCCTTTGCTTGGACTCCTCGGCACAGTTTCGGGCATGGTGCATACATTTGAAATTATTGAAATGTTTGGCTTTGGCAATCCTGTTTTACTTGCCGACGGTATTTCTGAAGCGCTCCTTACAACACAAGCCGGCTTGCTTGTAGCGTTCCCGTTAATGCTTGCCTACAACTATCTTTCTACTCGCATCGACAATCTGGAAGATTCTGTTTGGAAAGAAGCCCTGAAACTAACAAGTGAAACTTAGTGTAGATTCAATGAAAATTGTAGTTGATATTTTTTCTTTCTTACATCTTGATCTTGCATCTGGAATCTAATTATGAGCTTTATTCGAAAAAAGACACGCAAAGACAGCATGATAGACATCTCTCCGATGATGGACATGGTGTTTATTTTGCTCATCTTCTTTATTGTGACTTCAACGTTTACTCGTGAAACCGGTCTTGATGTTACAAAGCCTAAAGCTAGTTCTTCTAAGGAACTAGCCAAGGAATCTATTTTGATTGGCATTTCTCGTCAAGGAACGATTCATATCAACGAAACGCAAGTGAACTTGACTTCCTTGAATACGATTTTAAGACAACTCATGGCCGAGTCTCCTGATCGCCCTGTGATTATTGTGAGCGATCGAGACGCTCCTTCGGGGGCTATAGTCGACGTGCTTGATGAATGCAATTTGGCAAAGGTTAAAAAGGTATCAATTTCAGCTGAAAAGGAATAATGTTTTAGGGACTAGGGTATAGGGAATGTAACTTTCCAATGTTGTCGGCTGTAGGCTGACATCTGTTGACTGAAAGG
>DCGZ01000160.1 GCA_002314675.1 Fibrobacter sp. UBA1765
ACCGCGAATACCTCATGGCAACTGCAACATACGCAGAAAAGGTTTACGGCGAAAAGTCGTAATTTTATAGAGAACAGAACGGCACGATGTGCCTACAGAAAACAGAATACAGAAATGTTTAATTACGGATCTTTATTTTGTTAGATTAGTTCTGGTCTTTACCTGCAAAAAAGGACCTCGGGCGAATAACCCGGGGTTCTTTTTTTATGTTGAAATTTTTTTTGTGATCCTTGCGAAAATCTTTACGGAGATGATGCTGGAAATTTTAATGTTTTTTAGTAATTTGGGTGGTGTGGCGGATAAAATGGTTCTTTTTGTGTGTTTTATCCGCCGTTTGTGACAATTTATGGGATTGTTTCTTGTTGAATGGGTATGTTGATTGAATTTTGGCGGATAAGAATCAGTTTCATTCACTGCTTTACACGCCGATTTTTGGGTTTTCAATTTATTTAGGAACGAAAAAGGCATTTCTTGGCGGATAAAACTGGTTATGATCCCTGTTTTATCCGTACTTTTTGCATTTTTAGCTCCCTTTTTTTATTATATTTAGTGCTCGTAATGTATCTAGTAACTTTATGAGCATTTATGGAACTTGTAGAAAAACTTGAAATACTCTCGGCAGCGGCGAAATTTGACGTTTCGTGTTCTTCGTCTGGTTCGAAACGGAATACTCCTGCCGGTGGCTTTGGCAATGGTCGTGCGGCAGGCTGCTGTCATACATTCACTGAAGACGGCCGCTGTATTTCGCTTTTAAAAATACTCCTTAGCAATGCTTGCAAGTATGATTGTGCCTATTGCATTAACCGTAAAAGCAATGATGTGCCGCGTGCAACGTTTACCGTACAAGAGGTTGTACGCTTGACTGTGGAATATTACAGGCGCAATTACATTGAAGGTCTGTTTTTGAGTTCTGCCGTAATCGGCTCACCGGACCATACCATGGAACAGCTAATCTTGGTGGCGAAGGAACTGCGTGAAAAGCATAGGTTTGGTGGCTACATCCATTTAAAGAGTATTCCCGGTGCGTCCCCTGAATTGCTGTCGCTTGCGGGTGTGTATGCCGATAGAACTAGCGTGAATGTTGAGTTGCCTTCTTCGAGTTCCTTAAAGCTTTTAGCACCTGATAAAAATTATTCTGCAATATTTAAGCCAATGAATTTCTTTGCTCAAAAGCAGATTGAATACAAGGCAGAAAAAAAGGAGCTAGCAAAATATTCAAGAACTCCAAAGATGCATTTTTTACCGGCTGGTCAAACTACGCAAATGATTGTTGGCGCTACCCCTGAATCGGATTTGCAGATTTTGACATTGTCGAATTCTTTTTATGAAAATCAAAAGCTGAAACGTGTGTATTATTCTGGCTACATTCCTTTGAACAATGATTCCCGCTTACCAACTAATATTAAGCCTCCGTTATTGCGTGAACACAGGCTTTACCAGGCAGATTGGCTTATGCGCTTTTATGGCTTTAAGTTCAACGAAATTGTTGATGATGCTACTCCGAATTTGGATACGGAATTGGACCCGAAGGCGGCCTGGGCGCTTCGGCACCCAGAATGCTTCCCTGTAGACTTGAATACGGCAGATTATGAAATGATATTGCGTGTTCCTGGAATTGGCGTAAGGTCTGCTCAAAAGATTGTTTCTGGGCGTCGCTTTTGCCGTGTAGGGACTGCAGAACTTAAGGCCATGGGGGTTGCGTTAAATAGGGCTCAGTATTTTATTTACCATAGGGAATTGCCTAGCGGCATTCGAGGCTTTTACCCGGAACAGTTACGGTATAAGCTTGTGGCGCGTGTAAAGCAGCCTATGCAGCTATCGCTTTTTGATAACCTAAGCGCAGGGGAGTCTACTGTTTTGCAGGCACCCACCTTGCAGAATCCATTTGCAAAAGGAGTGTTGCTGTCGGCGTAACAACAGAAAACAGGAATCGGGACGCACCTTCGGTGCTTGGGGTGTGAAGTCGTTCGCTACGCTCACTTTGAGGTGTGAGGAACGCACCTTCGGTGCTTGAGGAGTGAGGTCGTCGCTTGCGCGCCTAGAGGAAATGTTGTAGTCAGTCGGCTGTAGGTTGTCGTCAGAAATTGTAATTTCCCATGTCATTGTCAATTCCTAATTCTGCATTCTTAATTCTGAATTATCAAATCCTCTCAGCCGACAGATGTCAGCAACAGCCGACAGCATGAAAAATCAACATTCACTAAACCCTCGCCCCTATTATGTATATCCTTGTTTATGACGGTTCTTTTGCCGGTTTCTTTTCTGCTGTGTTTGAAAGCTATCGCTTGCATTTGAGTGTGCAAGATATTTGTGTTGAATCGCATTACGTGGAGGACATGTTCTGCGAACGGTTAGATGTTGAAACTGACATGGAGCATTTTGCCCGCATTGAACGTGGCATAAAAAGCAGGGTAGGTAACGATATCTTTGGAACGCTTCACAAGGCTTTTCTTTCGGAGATGCCTGGCGTTGAAAAATTGCTTTTTAATTATTTGAAACGCCTTTTTGATGATAAGCAATTTGCCGCAAAGAATCCACTTTCTCAAGAACTTATGCCAATATTTCAGTTAGCTCGTTCCGTAATGCGCGAATACGATTTGTACCTTGGCATGGTCCGTTTTCAAAAGGTTGATGATTCCCTTTATGTTGCAAGGATAATCCCTAAATACAATATTGCTGCCATGCTTGCACCACATTTTAAAAGTCGATTGCCCGATCAAAAGTGGCTGATTTTTGATGAGAAACGCAAATATGGCATGTATTATGACTTGCAAACGGTAGCTGAGGTGGAAATAGAAAATTTTAAGCTTCCTGAAGATTCCAGTGAATTTGCGCTTGGCTGGCAAGCATATTACAAGGCCGCAACAATTAAGGAACGCATAAATCCGAAATGCCATAGGACAATGCTGCCGGGCTGTTATTGGGATGCATTGCTTGAAAAACAACAAGATTTACATCTTAGGAATTATAAATGAAACAATAATCATTTATTAGTACTTGATATTTGCTTTTTTATCGGTGAATTGTTGCTAAAAACTTGCAAAGAAGGCTTACTCTTGCTATTTTACATATAGTATGAAATTTGGAATATTGTTTGCAATTTTACTTTGCTCTTTTGCCTTTGCAGAATCAACCACGGCTCTTCCTGACACTACTCAAAAAAAATCGGGCCTTATGAATTCCTTGTACCCTGTTTCAAAAGATGAGGCAATTGCTAAAGGAAATTTCTTTGGCGGTGTTTCGCTTTTTATGTTGCAGGGGAGTTCAGAAGATGACAAGCTGAACATTTTGTTCGGCGACATCTACCAGGCGGAAGGCTACATGTTCACAGCCGAAGCCTTTGGCGGTTATTTTATTGACGATGCCATGGCGCTTGCTTTACGCGCAGGATACTCCAGAACAAAGTATGATATCGACTTTAAGCTTATGGAAGACCTCCTTGATGTAGATGAACGTCGCCAATATGTAAGTAATGGTTTCTTTGTTAAGCCGTACCTCAAAAATTATCTCAAGGTTCTGGATTCCAGAAACATCTACTTCTTTAACGAGACTTCTGTCTCTTTTGAATATTCCTATGGTATTTCGCAGGTTGATGACGGCGAAGACATGGGCAAGACTCGCAACAAGTCTTATTCTATTGACATTGGCATTAACCCGGGCCTTAGCATTATGGTGCTTGACAAGTTTGCCTTTGAAACTTCCGTGGGCCTTTTGGGGCTTAGCTCGACCATAATGGATATCGAAGAAAACGGCGATAACCATAGCAAGGTCACTTTTAACATGGTGAACTTTACGATCAACTTGCTTGCCTTGCAGCTTTCACTTGTTACATTCTTTTAAGGAGGCGCTCATGAAGAATCTTATGAAACTTGCTTTTGCATTTTTGGTACTTCTCTTTGTTGCGTGTTCTGAGGATTCCTCGTCTGTAGCAAAGCCTTCACTAGAAGCTGGTTCTGTAGCTTTTACAGGGTGGGTCGTTGATTCTCTTGATGAAAAATCAAACACAATTTTTGTTTCGCCATCTAAGGGTGACGAATCCATTGTTGTGGAAAACTTGGATGCCCTTGGCGGTGCTTCTATTTACTTGGCTGCCAATGCTGATATGGTTGACCCTGACATTGATTGGGATTCACCTGTAGAAAAAGGATTGGAAATTTCTTTAGCAGATACAAATTCTTTTAGTATTGTTGTTCTTGACGAACAAAATAGGACTATTGCTGTATGGCTTGTAAAGTACTTGAAGCCAGAAACTCCAAGTTCTTCAAGTGATAAAAGTTCAAGCTCTGTTGCTTCGAGCAGCAGTGAAACTGGCAAGGTTGAATCTAGTTCTTCGGATGAGAAAAAATCTTCTAGCAGTGAAAAATCCAGCAGCAGTGAAGCCTCTTCAAGCAGTGAACTTGAAAGTTCTTCTAGCGAAATAGAAAGTTCATCCAGCGTAGAGGAATCTTCTAGCAGTGAAGCAGAAAGCTCCTCCAGCGTAGAAGAATCCAGCAGCTCCGTTGAAATTGTTCCTACGAAGGTTTCTGAGATTTCTATTCCGGGTGCAAAGGTAACTGTCGAAGGTGCAAAAATCTTTATCGATGCTCCTTACGAATTGGATTTGACAAAGTTGCCTTTGGTTGCTGATGGTAAACCGTTCGACGTGACCCGCCCTGTTGAAATGGAACTTGAAAATGAAGAAGGCGAAATCGTAACTTACAGCGTTGTTGCTGGAACTCAGCTCCCTGGTTCCGATTTTAGTGCACGAAATGATTTCTGGGGTACGACAAGCGATGCCATGGCAATAAGTGGTTCTGGTTCCTACAAAGTTCCGGTACTTGGCTTTACCGTTGACGTTTCTATGAAGTCCGATTCTGCAAACGCTTATTTTAGAGATGGCAAGATGACCTTGATTACGCAAACGGTTATTGGCCATTCTACAGGTTTTGACGGTGGTTGGAAAATGGCTGGCGGATTCTATTTTGCTGGATCTTATAGCGGTGTCGATGGAGCTTCTTTGTACCAGGCCGATAACAGCGATGCCGGAGCCGATAACCGTGCCGCAGACTTCTCTCAGTACATGACCCATGGCAAGCCGTTTACTGCACGTCCGACAGGTTTTGAAATTACTTATTCCTACGATCACAAGGATAATACAAACGATACTTACCCGCAGTCCTGCTTGATTTATGTTGCTTTGGTTAGTGCCGACAACAAGGTGGTTGCAGCGGGTTACATTAATGATTCTGGGTCGGTAGAATCTGAGACAAAGAACGTTGTCTTGACTTATGGCAACGATGCCGGTCTTCTTTCTGCTGGGTTCGTTGGAACGACAGACCTTAAGCAGGGGAGTGGTGATGAAGATGTTGCTTCGATTCGCGTGATGTTTGCTTCTTCGACTCTTGCCTATGTAGCCGATGGCGGTTCATCTTCTCAGATGAAGAAACACTTCCGTGGTGCTGAAGGCGCTAAGCTTATCGTTGATGACTTTAAACTTTTGTACTAAGGCGAAATTATGAAAAAACTTTTATTCCTTTTTGCTTTAGCCATGCTTGTGGCTTGCTCTGCCGATTATGATACCTTTGGTACATCGGATTACAATGCCTTGGAAACTATATCCTTTGAAGAACAGGATGGTTCCACATCGTCCTATTCAAATGAACACAAGATGATTGTCAACTTGAAGGCTGTTCCCGATTCCCTTAAAGCTTGGGATTCGGTTACGGTTTCTGAAATTGACGGTAGCTCCCTTGCAACGCTCCATTTGGTGGAAAGCAAGTTCAAGGAATTTCCTTCGGATTCTGCCGCTCTCGATTCCTTGGCAAAAGAAGTTTCGTATGAGTCCAAGAGGCTGAAAGTAGGCCGCAAGATTCGTTTGCCGGAAAGTCGTGTCCTTTACGTACTCTTTATTTCTGAAAGTGGAATTCCGGCTATTTGGCAGTTGACTTTCAACATTCCTGGAGAGGATTCTTCCAAGGATGAAGATGATCCTAACGATGGTGAAGATGAAGGTGATGAAGAAATCTCAAGTTCTTCCGAAAGTGGTTCCAGCAGTTCCTCTGCTCCGAATTCTTCTAGCTCCTCTGTAATTGTCTTGAATTCCAGTACGAATTTCATGGTTTCGTTTGAAAACCAGCTGAAGCAGAACTTGAATGGCGATACCTTGGAAATCAAGTTCGTTTTTGGCTCCATTGCATCTGTTGAAGAAGCTAAATTAAAGGATTTCTCAGTCGCTGAAGGCGCTACCGTTGACCCGGATCCGTCTAAGACTTCCTGGGCTGCATTACAATCTTTTGAAGTTACCGCAGAAGATGGAACCAAGAAAAACTGGTTTGTCGCTCTTTCCATTGCTGAAGACGGTGAAAAGGCTTCTAACGAAAAGGAACTGATTTCTATTTCAGCAAAGGGTGAAGTGGAGAAGGCTACTGTCGATGCTTCCGCACATTCGGTAATTCTTCACTTTGCTACACCAAGCGATTTGGATGCCGCAGATATTAGCATTCAAATTTCTGAAAGTGCCTTGCACAATCTGGATACGGCAAAGGTCAATTTGCACGCTGGCAAGAACTTTAGCATAACCGCCGAAGACGGTTCTTCTGAAGAATGGACTCTTTCTGCTGATTACCAGGCGGTTGCTCCAGAAATCAAGTCCTTGTCCATTGCAGGGAAACCTGCAACGATTGATGGCGATCATATTCACGTAGATGATCTCACTTTCTTGACGGACCTTACAAACCTTGTTGTTACTGAACTTTCTCTTTCGGAAGGTGCTACTGCAAATATCAAGGTGGATTCCAAGTATGACTTTAGCTCGAATTACGAAGTTGTGGTAACCAATGGTGCCGAAGAAAAAAAATACTCCGTTATTGCCGGTTATCAGTTGCCAGGTAGTGATATGAATACCTGGAAGAGCAGCGGTGTCATGTTGCCGGATTCCGTTTGGGGTAATGCCAATATGGTGGGCGAGACTACTTCTAAATACACTTCCGGTTCTGTAACTGGAGCCCAGATCAAGACTAATAGTATTCTTGGTAAAATTGCGAGCGGTAGCCTTTATACAGCAGAATTCAATCCAAATGGTGTTGGCACATTGGCTATGGCTAGTTCCTCAACATGGCCAGATGGTAATGAACTTTTGGATTTTGGTAAAAAGTTCAAGGCTCGCCCTGCTTACCTCGATGTAAAATTCAAATATACTGGCAGTGGCGATAGCTGCGATGTCTATATTCTCTTGGAAAATAGAACTGGTGACTTGAATAGAAATCGTAAGAGCACAGATGTAAACAAGCTTGTCGCTTCTGCGTGGTACCGTTCTACTACAGCCGATAACACGGGTAGAAAGAACCCTGATGTGGTTTCTGTTTCTGCTGCAGATGCAAATGGATTCCGCACTATACGCTTGAAACTTCAGTATGGTTCTCCTCTTGCTGGTTCTCCGATCGAGGTTTCTTCTGTGTTCAATACAGCGCTAGAATCAAAAGATAGCAAGGCTATTGATAACAGCTTGATCCAGGGAACAGGAAGTGAAGCGGTAACACACATTAGACTTGTGTTTGCTTCCAGTGCCGATGGTAATCACTACAAGGGCAAGAGTGGCGCTACATTGATAGTTGATGAAGTAAAGCTTGTTTACTAAAGGGCTGATGCCACTGGATCGATCAATGCATATAGGGCCACTCGAGGAAAGTAACGCTGAGGCTTGCGTTACTGCGCTTACGATGTAGCATGTAGTGTTAGTTCTGTTAACGCGCCTTTGGCGCTCGTAGGGCATTACAGGGCCTTTGGCCAGTAATGCAATCTAGAGCAGTTCCTCGTCTCGAAAATTTTACAAAAAACTTGTGCAGAAAATCGTGAAAAAAGCGTTTCTATATACGGTTAAGCGGACTGTCGCTTGGCCCCGTTCGGTAATGTCGCCGGCGGCAGGTATATAAACGTAATGACAAAAGAAGAATATGAAATTGAAGAGGCCTTGCAGACGCTTGGCGTTTCCCTTGACTACGAACAGGCAAGAAAGCAGGAACTGCTGAAAAAGTACAGCAGTGCGACGTACCTTGACGTGACGCTTGACCCGGGCTTCAAACGGCTGCTGAAAAACGAGGCTGCCATGGTGAGCTTCTTGAATGCAATCCTGCATTCGGACGATGAAATCAAGAGTGTGATTTTCAAGGACTCAGAGTTTGATGTTCACGCGACGGACTTGCTCCGCTTGCGACTCGACATTAACGCGCAAACGCAATCTGGCAAGAGTATCGATATCGAAATGCAGAAGTGTTCAGTGCGGCCGTTCGTGGAACGCGTGATCTTGCAGGAAAGCGCGTTCCTCTGCATTGAAAAGAAGGCCTTTGATGCAGAAATCAAGAAGAAATACCCGTCAAACGACCCGAAGGACGTTGCCGAGCGCGAAAAACGCCGTTATGAAATCCCGCATGTCTATACGGTCTGGATTTGCAATTTTTCAATTAACCCTGATGAAAATTACCGCGATGCCTGGCGCATCTACAGTGAAAATTCGATTGCAAAGAACACGCCACGTCCTGTAACAGAAAAAATTAAGTATATTATCATCGATCTGGTCAACTTCACGAAGACGGCAGACGAACTTGAAACCATTGAAGACAAGTGGCTCTATTTGCTGAAACATGCCGGGAGCAGTGACAAGCTCCCGAAATTTAACGATGACGTGCTTGACGATGCTGTCGCTCGCATCACGGTTGACCCGGGCAAGGACAAGGAACTTTTGGAGGCTCAAGTGGCTTGTACAATGAGTATCGA
>DCGZ01000159.1:0-13753 GCA_002314675.1 Fibrobacter sp. UBA1765
GTAGTCAGTCGGCTGTAGGCTGTCGTCAGAAATTGCATTTTCCATGTCATTGTCAATTCCTAATTCTGCATTCTTAATTCTGAATTACCCAATTCTCTCGTCTGTAGGGCCAAAGGCCCGTTCTCTCGTCTAACCACTAGTCACCAGCCCCTAAATCCTAGATCCTAGCCCCCAGATCCTAGCCCCTAAAAAATTGAAATATCTAAATTTGTAAACCGTGAATCCTGAGAAAAATTATACGCTAGTAGACTCCGAAGCTGCACTTGCTGATCTTTTGCAGATTTTGGAACTTTATGACATGGCCGCTGTCGATACCGAAGCGGATTCCATGCATCATTATGAAGCACGCCTTTGCTTGATCCAAATTACCGTTGGCGATACAAATTGGCTTTTAGACCCGCTTGCTGATTTAGACATTACTCCTGTCTTTAAGACAAGGGCCATGCAGGTAATGCTTTTTCACGGTGCCGACTACGATTTGCGCCTTTTGTACCAAAAGTACAAGTTTTCTCCACGAGTCGTTTTTGACACGATGATCGCAGCAAAGTTGCTCGGCAAAGAAAAGCTTGGCCTTGCAAACCTTGTAGAAGAATATTTTGGAATTACGCTTTCCAAGGACAACCAGAAGGCAGACTGGACTATTCGTCCACTTCCTGAAGACATGACTGACTACGCCGTGCATGATACCATTTACCTGCACGAGCTTGTTGCAAGGCTTGGCGAAGAACTTATTGCAGCCGGTCGCTTTTTGTGGCATGCTGAACTTTGTTGCCAGCTTATAGAACATGCAAAAATCAAGCACGAGCCGCCACAAGACCCGTGGCGCATTAGTGGCGCTCACCACTTGCCACCGCGCAGCTTGAATTTGCTCAAGGCCGTCTGGTATTGGCGTGAGCACGAAGCCGAAGTCCTGGACCGTCCTCCTTACAAGGTTATGGCTCCGGACCTTATGCTTGCCATTGTTCGGCATGTAAGTAGCAGCTTCCCGGAAGTTGACTTTGAACACATGCCGCGCTTGCCTCGTAACTTTATCGGTGAACGTTACGATTCCTTCAAGGAAATGTTGGAAACAGCAGTCCAGGTACCTGTTGAGGAATGGCCTCATGCAGAACCCAAGGTCCCGCCTCCGACAACACTCCCTGATTCCGATTTGTTAAACGCAATGCGCTTTTGGCGTGATGAAAAGGCTATGGAACTAGGCCTAGAATCTTCGATGCTTGCAAACAGGAACCAGTTGGTTGAACTTGCCATGCCGCATGATTCCTGGGAAGCCCGCTATGACGGTGCTCATCTGATGTGCTGGCAAAAGAATCTTTGGAACGAAATTGTTCGAAAGAATGTTGGCAGGGACCCTAAGGACTTTGAAGGAATGCTCTAATGAATACTGCACAAATTTCATTGCTCGTTTTATTGTTTGTGCTTTTGATTGGTGCAAGGTTTTTCCCGAAGGTGATTGCCAGCTGGTGGAATAAAAGGAAAAAGAGTGGAAAACAAGAAGACAATAAGTGATTTGCTCTTGCAGCACTCTGGCATTCGAAAGGCAAATGTTGTTGCTGCCTTTTATCCAATGAAATCAGAACCAGACGTTGTTCCGTTTCTGCGCTTACTTGCTGGTGAAGGCCGTTTGCTTTTGCCTCGCTGTGGCGAAAACTGCACTATGGAATTTTTCAAGGTTACAGACCTTTATGCAGATTTGGCTTCTGGCGCCTATGGAATCAAGGAGCCAAACGAAGCATGCAAGCCTTGGGTCGGTAACATAGCCGTATTCCTTGTCCCGGGCGTAAAGTTCGATAGGAATGGAGGCCGCAAGGGGCATGGAAAAGGTTATTACGATCGTTACTTGGCCAAGTTTCCGGGCTCTTTAAAAATTGGCGTTTGCAATGCAGAACAGTTACAAGAAGAACCTTTAGATTTAAAAGAATACGATATTTTAATGGACGAAGTTATTTCGGTTTAAGGTATAAAGATGGACGAAAGAGATTATAACGAACGCCCTTATAACAGGGAACGCTCAGAACGCAGGTTTAACGACCGCGGCTATGGTCGCGGCGAACGTTCCTATGGTGGCCGTCGCGATTATGGCGAACGCTCATTCAAGCCTCGCAGAGAGCAGGCCGATGGCGAATATATTCCACCACGCCCAAAGGCAAGCGAAGTTGCTGTTGCCATGAGTGATGAAGGCTCTGCTCCACAGGTAGCTGTCGGCGGCATTCGTGAAGTTACCGAGCTTTTGCAAAAAGACCCGATGCGAGTACATCGCATTTTATTCAAGCAAAATTCTGGTGATTCTAGGCTCTATGCATTGCAGAAGGCTGCCAAAAAAGCTCACGTGCATGTGCAGCAGGTCGAAACAAGAATCCTGGATTCCTATGCTAGGCCGAACCAGGGTGTAGTTGCGCTTTGCAATGAAAAGACCCTATTGCAGTGGAATGAAATTTCTGAAGAATTCCTTACGGCAAAGGAGCGTGGCGAAAAGAAGCTTATCGCTGTTGCCACGAACATTGAAGACCCGCGTAACCTTGGCGCTTGCATCCGTTCTGCACTTGGCCTTGGAGTTGACCTGCTCATGATCCCTGCAAAGGGCATGTGCGGTATTACACCGACGGTTGCAAAGACTTCTGCCGGTGCTCTTGAAAAAATGCGTATTTGCCGCCCCGAAAACCTGGAGGCTACAGTCGCCATGCTCAAGCTTGCCGGTTACCAGGTTCTTGGCCTTGATGCAAATACCGATACTATGCTTTCTGGCTTTGACTTTGCAGAGCAGGTAATCATTGCTGTTGGCGGTGAAGATGTTGGCCTTCCTCCGTTCATTGCAAAGCAGTGCGATGCAATCCTTAGGATTCCTATGAAGCCGGAAGCTCAGTCTTACAATGCTTCTGTGGCACTTTCGCTTGGCCTTTACGAATGGGCTCGAACAAACTTGAAGTAATATGAAACTCCTTGCCTTGCTTGTTCCCTTGCTTTTGGCATTTGTACTTACGGGCTGCTATAGCTTTACCGCAAGTACCTTGCCGTCGCATATCCATACGGTGCATATCGCAGATATCGACAATAAGACGCTCGACCCGGTTCTTGGTAACGACATCAGGAATGGCGTGATTGAAGTTTTCCGTAAAAATGCGGGCAAGGTACGCATTGTAAACGAAGATGCCGATGCGGACTTCCAGTTGACTTTGCTTAGCTACACGAACAAGCCTGAAAACTTTACGAGTGGTTCCGATGTCGAAACGTATCGTGTTACGATTCGCGTTGCGGTAAAGTTCTATGACAATGTTAAGGAAAGGATTATTTACGAGTCCAAGGGCTTGAATGCCGATGGCGTTTACGATGTGCAAGCGAACGAAACCGAAGACCGCCATGGGCAGGTTCGTGCCATTGAAAAAATGCAGGACCTGATTATCGCAAACGCCCTTGCTAAGTGGTAGTCGCTAACGCGACGCTTGAAATAGTCAGGGCTGTCCTGGCAAAATGGTAGTCGCTTTTAACAAAAAAACTCGCTAGAATTTTTCTAGCGAGTTTTTTGTTAGAGTAGGGTAGTCTAATAAAATTACTTAGCCTTTTTTTCAGCCTTGCGGGCTTCCTTTTCTGCCTTTCTCAATTCCTTGCTTTCAGCCTTTTCTGCTTTCTTGGCTGCAATTTCAGCTTTCTTGTCAGCCTTCTTTGCTTCAATTTCAGCCTTTTTTTCTGCCTTGCGAGCTGCTACTTCGGCTTTCTTTTCTGCAACCTTGGCTTCAACAGCTGCTTTCTTTTCAGCCTTGCGAGCGTCCTTTTCTTCCTTGGTCAACTTAGCTTCCTGTTCTGCTGCAGGAGCGTCGACAGTAATTGTTGCTTCGCTTGTTGCCGGAGCTTCGGTTGCTTCTTGAGCAAAGGCAGATGTTGCGAGGAATGCGACTGCTGAGAATGCGATTGTTGTAAATTAATGTAGCGCCTGTATTGCAGGTCGGCCCCGGTAAAAACGCGGAATGGTTCTAGGTTCCAGTAAAGAGTAGCTCCTAGGGTTGATGTGAATTTTTGCATGGAAGCGCTTGCGTGTGGAAAGTCGATTGCAAATCCGTAAAAAACGTTCCACCTGGATTCCAAGGTGAAAGGTAGGTTAAAGTCATAGGTGATTCTAGTTCTAATTGTAGGGCCGAGCCATTTGCCCCAGTACATTGAAAAGTCTTTTTTATTTTTTTTGCTGTAATTCATAACTGAGTCGGCTTCGAATTTTGCGCCTATCATGACCGTGCTGCCAAGTGGATTTTGTGATTTGTAACGCCAGGAGGCGTAAAGCGTTGATGTCTGGTAACCGTCGTTTCGGTAGTAGGCCCAAAGTGCAATCCCGAATTTTTGACTGTCGAGGTGTAATAATGTAACTTCGGTCCATGTGAATGGAGCGATGTTTAGGGAATCGCCTTCGATAATGTTGAAGTCTGCCCCTATGTTGAACAGCAAATCGTTTAAAAACAAGGTGTATTCTATTGTAGGGGAAATGCTCCATTTTGTTGTGTCTAGCGAGGGCATTTCGTTAGAAATCATCCAATTTGTAGAAAATGATGCGCCTAGACTGTGCATTGCATTATCCATGGCATAATCAAGGTTCACTTCTGCATTGAATCGCAAATCCTTGCCGTGTTCGGTTTCTGATTGCCCCAAGAATTCTTCTTTGTAAGATATTTCGGCGTACGAGATTTTAGCGCTAAAGCTTAGCCCCCAGGGGCTTTCATCAATTTCAAGGGCTTCTTTATATACTTCTATAATTTCGTTGATTTCTTCGGTGTATGGCCCTTCTGTGTTGGAAGCCTTTTCAAAAAGTGCAAGTGCGTTTGCAATATCGCCTTTTTCTTCGGCTTTGAGTGCCTGGTCGTATATCGTTTCTTGGGTTTCTGCAAAAACAAATACCGGTAGCAGGGCTATCGATACAAGGCAAGCTAGCAGGGATCTTTTGCAAACCATATACATTATAATATACATAGTAATTTCGCGAACTTCAATAAAGTTGTTTATGGCTAACTCTAGAATGCCAATGGATTCTTTGCCAAAGTCCCCAAAACGGAACGATTTTCCTCAATTTCTGTGAGATGGTATGAGGTCGTGAAACAGAGGACAGAAAACAGAGAACAGGTATCAGGAATCAGGTACGCACCTTCGGTGCTTGAGGAGTGAGGTCGTTCGCTGCGCTCACTTTGAGGTGTTGCGTTGTTGTCAGTCGGTTGTAGGTTGTCGTCAGAAATTGTAATTTCCCATGTCGTTGTCAATTCCTAATTCTGCATTCTTAATTCTGAATTATCAAGCCTCTCAGTCGACTGACGTCGGCCTACTGCCGACAACATTGGAAAGCTACATTCCCTACACCCTGTACCCTAAGCACTGAAAATCTGCATTCACTAATCACTAGATTCTAAAGCGTGAAAAAAATACAGCTCCGCCAAATCCTAGTCCCTATTTTACTATATTATGGCCAAAATTTTAAGGATAACTTATGAATATTTCCTCTTTTGCTCGTCGTGCAGCACTTTCTGTTGCTCTTGTATCGACCTTCGCATCTGCTCAGCTCATGAGCGGTAAGAATTTTGAAGTAGTTCGTGTTGAAAAGACTTCCATTAGCCAGGGCCATGTTGATAGCCTTGCAAATATCCTTGCCCAGCAGCAGGCTCCGGGCCGTACCCTTACAGCCGACCAGATGAAGCAGGTTCGCTTTGCCGTTGTCGAAAACCTCGTTGGCCAGGAACTTGTAAAGCTCGAAGTCCAGAAGCGTGGCCTCAAGGCTCCGGCTGCCAAGGTCGATAGCGTTATGAAGCTCTTCAAGCGCCAGTTCAAGGATGAAGCAACCTTCAATGCAGAACTCAAGAAGAGTGGCATCACTAATGCCCAGTTCAAGGAAAAGATTGAACAGCAGGTTTTGACCGAAGAACTCCTTGCTAAGGAAGTTCCGTACCCGGCAGCTCCGACCGAAAAGGAAATGCAGGCTTACTGGGAACTGAACAAGAAGAAGGTTCAGGTTAACGATACCATTAGCGGTGCATGGATTTACCTCAACACCAAGTCCGGTGCAAAGGATTTTGCCGACAAGAAGGAATTGTTGAAGGGTCTTGCAGCACAGGTTCGCCTTTCCAAGGCTCCGTTTGCTCAGCTCGCTGCCCAGTACAGTGACGATCCAGAAGCAAAGAAGACTGGCGGTGTTGTAAGCAAGTTTACAGCAAAGTCCAAGGGTGACGCTTTTGCAAAGGGCATCGCAAAGCTCAAGGTCGGTGACATTTCTGACGTGATCGTTATGAATGACCGCGTTGCAATCTTTATGCTTACCGAAAAGAATGATGGTCAGTACGACAGCTACAAGTACCAGATCGAATACATTCTTCGCGTGCAGGCCGAACAGGATCGTGCAAACACTTTGCGTAACTATCTTGATGGCCTTGCTGGCAAGTTCAAGGTTCAGTACTTGAACAAGGATTACCAGCCGCCACAGGCTATCGGCGCAGCAAAGTAATTGCTGTAAAGCCGCATTAAACGCCAAGAGAGTATCTTGGCGTTTTGGCTATAAAAAAACTCTGAACTTTTAACTTTAACAAATTCAAGAAACGCTTGTATTAGATCTTCTGGTATCTTGCGTCTTGTTCTTGCATCTGATTATGTTCCAGACCTCTCATACAGAACTCAACAACCTTCGTGAACGCATCGACAAGTTGCGTGGTTACCTTGACTTGGAATCCAAGGAAGAAGAACTTTACGTTCTTGAAAAACAGTCGGGCGATCCTGAATTCTGGAATGACCAGGACAAGGCTCAGAGTACCTTGAAACGCATTGGTGCCTTGCGAGATGCCTTGAACGGTTGGCAGGAAGTTTCTACAAACTGCAATGACCTTGCCGAACTATATGAAATGAGCAAGGAAGAGGAATCCGAGGAACTTACGGCTACCATTGAAAGCGATGTGGCTGCCCTCCGTGCCCGCATCGAAGAGATGGAATTCAAGAAGATGCTGAACGGTCCGGACGATGCATGCAACTGTCTGCTTTCCATTCACCCGGGGGCTGGCGGCACGGAATCCCAGGACTGGGCTTTGATGCTTTTCCGCATGTACACGCACTTTTTTGAACGTGAAAAGATGGACTTCAAGGTTGTCGATTTTCAGGAAGCTGAAGATGCTGGCTTGAAGAGCGCAACTATCGAAGTGACTTGCGAAAATGCATACGGACTTCTCCGTTCCGAAATCGGCGTGCACCGTCTTGTTCGTATTAGTCCGTTCGATGCAAATGCCCGCCGCCATACAAGCTTTACCGCTGTTTACTTGTACCCGGAACATGAAGATGTTGAATTTGACCTCGACATGAGTGAAGTCCGTGTGGATACTTACCGTTCAAGCGGCGCGGGTGGCCAGTACATTAACAAGACTGATTCCGCTGTGCGAATGACCCACTTGCCTACGGGCATTATGGCTAGCTGCCAAACAGAACGTTCGCAGATCCAGAACCGTGAAACCTGCTATAAAATGCTCAAGACTATGGTCGCAGACCATTACCGCATGGAAGAAGAAGCCAAGCGTGATGCGCGCATGGCCGAAAAGAAAAAGGTGGAATGGGGTAGCCAGATCCGCAGCTATGTTCTGCAGCCGTACCAGCTCGTGAAGGACTTGCGCACCGGCGTTGAAACTTCCGATACCGCAGGCGTTCTGGATGGCAAGCTCAAGCCGTTTATTAATGCTTATTTGTTAAGCACGAGCGAAACGCAGAACAGCTAACCAGCTACGTCCAACGGTTTCATTGGCAAGCCGTCAAAAATGTTTTCCATCTTTTTGCAAACGAGCTTTCCGTCAACTTTATCAAATTCAAAACGCGTAACCATTGCGTAATGAAAACGCCCTTCGACAAAGTCGTTGTCGGGTACGCCGCAGTAGCGGTGCATTACGCTTGCGATAATCCCTGCGTGGCTTACCCACATGACTTCGGTGTTTGGGAAATCTTCAAAGTTTTTGTGAAGCAGCTTGTCCATGCGTTCGTCCACTTCGTGGAACGATTCTCCGTTCTTGAACTTGTAGCCGCGAAGGTCAGCCTTCCAGGCGGCCATTTCATCGCGAGGCGTTTCGTTTAGCTTTTGACCTTCCCAGGAACCAAAGTTTACTTCAATGATTTCTTCTGCCTTTTCGACTGGCTGGTTTAAAAATTCACCAACTTTTTGGGCGAGCTTGTAGCTACGCTGTAGCGGGCTAGAAAAAATCTTTACAGGAGCTACATTTGCTTTTTTCAAGGCTTCAAGAACAGGTGGGTATTCTTCTGGGAAGCTTGGAGAAACGTCAAGGTCTAGGCGACCGTAGCAAATGTCTTTTGGGTTGAATGGCTTTGTGTGTCGAATGGTCCAAAGAATCATGCTGCACAATATAGAAAATGGCAGGAAACAAAAAAGCAACCCTTTGAAGGTTGCTTTTAAAAAAGTACTAGGCGACCCACGCACATAAAAACTCGCAAGTCCGTTGCTGCTTTCGCCCTGGCGATTTGCCCGCAAATAGTCATTGCGAGGGGCCTAGCGAACACAATTATAGTAATAGTTTTAAAAAATTGCAAGGGGTTTTTGAAAAAGTAGTCAGTCGGCTGTAGTCTGTCGTCTGAAATGTAACTTATCATATTATTCCCGGCCCCGACAAGCACGTCATTCCCGGCTCCGACCGGGAATCTCCAGCATGCAAAGATCCTCGATCAGGTCGAGGATGACGGTTAAGATGCAAGAAGCCAGAGGTTCGACAAGTGATTCGACAAGCTCTTCATAGACTTCACCAACCTTGTGATGGTCATGTCTTTGCGAACGTAGTGAAGCAACCCAGAAATATATGGATTGCCACGGGCCTAAAGGCCCTCGCAATGACATTTCATTATTAATTGTTAATTGAACATTCAGTCGACAGACGTCAGCCTACAGCCGACAATTAAAGATGCAAGAGCCAGATGCAAGAAACAAGAAATACTTTCGTCTTTCGTCTACCAGCGAAGCGGTCTTTCGTCTAATCACTAGCTCCTATCCCCTAAATCCTAACCTCTAAATCTTAACCTCTAAATCCTAACCACTAAAAAAAACTATCTTTGGGCTCGCTATGTTTGAGTTTTTGCCGTATACCACCATATATTTGCTTTGGATTCCCCTGATTTTTTGGGTCCTCTTTTTTATTGTATGCAAATTCTTGACTTATCCTACAGTTATAAAGAAGAAACTGAAAAACGGAGAACCGTGGGTATACATTCCTGATTGGTGGAAAAAGAAGGCTGGGCTTGCTTTGCTTGCAAGGCTTTCCCAGGTTTTGCTTTCTGTTCTTGCGGTTGCTGGTTCCACATTTTCTGTGGTCTTTGCATTGTGGTATTTAGAATTCGAACATTTTGAATTTGGCTTAGCCTCTGCAGTTGTTTTTATTGTTTTGCTCGTAGTAATTTCAAGGAAGGCTTCGCTACAAATGTACGAGCTTGAACGAGCTACATTCTATTTGTTCATGCAGCGTCTGCGAGTATCTTCCCAAAAGAAGGGCCTTGCTACTACGATGGACAATTTGCGTTCCCGCAGTACATGGGAACTGCAGCGGACTCTTTTGCGTGTAGAAAAACGCGGTTGCTTGCGGCGTTATTTGCTTGCTGCATCTAGGACCAAGAAATTCCCGAAGGAACTGTATACGGAGGTCGTTCGATGAAGAATTTGCCTAAGTACCAGTATGCCGAAGAAATTTTGCTCAAGGTTTCTCGCACATTTGCGTTGAACATCAATGTTCTTCGTGGTGAATTGCACAATGCTGTTTTGTTAGCTTACCTGTATTTGCGAATTGCAGATACAGTTGAAGACGACCCGGTAATGCAGGCTAGCGAAAAGGAACGCGTTCTTGGCCTTTTTTCAAATATTTTTGAAGATGAATCCAAGCTGTTAGAACGCCTCGAAATCTTCATGGCAGCCTTGCCCGCCAGTTGGAATGATTCTGAAAGCTACGACCAGCAGCTTTCAGTAAATTCAAGGAATGTTGTTCCGCTTTTGCTTGAATTGCCTGCGCAGTTTAGAAAGCCGATTTGCGACGTCGTTATTGAAATGTGTGCAGGCATGGCCAAGTTTGCTCTTCGTGAAGAGGATGCTCGCCGTGGTGGTTGGCTCACGCTTGATTCTGTAGAAGATCTTGATGAATACTGTTATTATGTTGCTGGCATTGTAGGCAAGTTCCTTTCTAATGTGTTCTATGCGGCTAAGCCTGGCATCGGGGTTGAAAAAATCAAGATTATGAAAACCCTTGACGTGAGCTTTGGCCTTGCCTTGCAAATCACGAACATTGTAAAGGATGTCCGTGAAGATTCGCTGCGCAATGTTTGCTTTGTCCCTGAAGAAATTTGCAAGCGCCATGGCTTTAACAGTTCTCCAGAAATGTTCTTGCCAAACGCAAATGCTTCGGACCGTGCAGCTGTAATGGCAGAACTTGTAGAAAAGGCCTGGAAACACGTTCTTGACGGCGTTGAATATACCTTGCTGATTCCTCGTCGCTATGCCCGAATTAGATTGTTCTGCCTGTGGCCGCTTATGATGGCTGCCGAAAACCTCAAGGCTATAGGCAACGGGGCGAAAATTTTTGAAGTCCAGGGCAAGGTCAAGATTACTCGCGACGACGTTAAGAGAATCTTGAAGAGTACCATGCTTCATTTTTATTCTAATAGTTGGATTTCGCAAACAATCGAGGACCTTCGCCAATGATCAAAAAAATCAATACGCTCTGGTTCCATGTAGCTTTAATTGTTTTTAGTATTGTTGCTGACCAGGCTACAAAGCTTTGGGCAATCGCTCGCTTTACAAATGAAGAAGGCTTCCCGAATTATCAAAAGATCCAGATTATTGGTGATTACCTTCGCTTTAATCTTGTGTATAACAAGGGCGCTGCATTCAGCAGTCGTCCGCAAGACATTGCTCCATTCTTGCCGCCGTGGCTTTTCTTTTTGCTTTTGACAATCATAGCTGGCGGAGCTCTTGTTTGGTTCTATAAGAGCATTGATAAACGTGACTGGCTTTCTCGCCTTGGTCTTGCCATGGTGTTTGGTGGCGCGATTGGCAACTTTATTGACCGCATGCGCATGCAGCAGGTCGTAGACTTTATTGATTGCGACTTGCCAGACTTTATCATGACTCGTTTTCCGACATTCAATGTTGCGGATTCCTTTGTGACCGTAGGTGTTGCGTTCCTGATTCTTTCGCCGTTTGTCCTTAAAGAAATACACAAGCAAATTAAGAGTGAAGAAAAACAGAAGAAAGAAGATAGAAACAGATAACTAACAACTAATGACTAATAACTAATTCTTTAGAGACTAGGTTCTAGAAACTAGAGACTAGAAACGCACATTTACATTCCCTAACCTCTAGCCTCTAATTTCTAATTTCTAAAAACTGGAACTCAACATTCACTAATCACTAGATCCTAGCCCCTAAATCCTAGATCCTAAAAAACTTATGAACCAGATTACCGTTGATGAAAAAAGTGAAGGCCTCCGCGTAGACAAGTTCTTGCAGAATGCTCTTGCAGACTATTCTCGTACCGACATCCAGAATTTGCTTGCCGACAAGAAAGTTCTTTTTGACGGAAAGCCTGTTCAAAAGAGCTTCCGCGTGGAAGAAGGAATGATCTTTGATTTGCTCGGCCTCCCAGAAAAGGAAGCGTCGACACTTGAGCCAGAAAACATTCCCTTGAATATTGTCTATGAGGATGAAGATATCGTTGTAATCAACAAGCCTCGCAACCTTGTTGTGCATCCGGGCAATGGTGTAAAAACAGGTACTCTTGCAGCTGGCCTTTTGTACCATTTCAAGGAAAATCTTTCTACTGTAAATGGTCCGCTTCGCCCCGGTATTGTACATCGTCTAGATAAAGATACTCCGGGTCTCATGATTGTTGCAAAGAACGATAACGCACATAGGCACTTGGCCCACCAGCTTGAAACACGCACGCTTTCGAGAACTTACCAGTCCTTGATTTGGGGCGTGCCGCGTGACCAGGAAGGTGTAATCGATGCTCCGATTGGCAGGGATGTAAAGAATCGTCTTAAGCAGGCTGTAACTCGTGAAGGTAAGCCAGCACGTACGCATTATACGGCACTTGAATACTTTACCTTTGCAACGCTCATGGAGTATAAGCTTGAAACTGGCCGTACGCACCAGATTCGCGTGCATAGCCGCTTTATGGGTACTCCGATTTTTGGCGATCCGCTTTATGAAGGCCGCGATACCTGTCTTGTGCGTGTTCAGCCATTGATTCGTGATGTTGCTGAAGAAGCCTTGGCTCTTGCTCCAGCGCAACTTTTGCAGGCTGTAAAGATCAAGCTCATTCACCCGCGCACCGAAGAAGAAATGGAATTCGAAGTGCCTCGAGAAGAATCTTTTGAACGCATTCTTGAAATCTTGAGGGAAAAGGTTCCTGAAGAAGCTCCTGTATTTGATGAAGAAGGCTTTAGGGCCTTTGAAGCAGAACATCGTTTTGAAAACGAAGAAGACATCGAAGAAGAAATCTACTTTGAGGATGAATATCCTGAATACGAAGAAAAGGAAATCAAGGTCCGTTTGACTCGAGCAGAGCGCCTTGCAATGAAGAAGGAACGCATAAAAAAGAAGAAGGCCTTGCAGCTTGAACTTCGCAAGAAGGCTGCCGAAAAGCGTGGCGAGAATCCGGATGAAATTTACGCTGCGGGTTACGAACCAACGGTGGACCCGAACTTGCTGTAATTTGGCATTTTCGCTTGAATTCTACTATAAAAAGTGCAGTTTCGACTGCACTTTTTTGTTTAAAAATGGTTATTTTAAGGCTATGATAAATTCTTTGAAAAATGCTTTGAATCGCGTGATTCTTGGTAAACCGGAATCCGTAGAAATGCTTATTGCGGCATTGCTTGCCGATGGCCATGTTTTGATTGAAGATGTCCCCGGTACTGGTAAAACGACCTTGGCTAAAGCCTTGGCTCGTGCCATTGGTGCTGATTTTGCCCGAATCCAGTTTACGCCAGACTTGCTGCCTGCTGATGTTACTGGCGGTGCAATTTTTAGACCGGCAACAGGTACGTTTGAACTTAGAAAGGGCCCTGTGTTTACGCAGGTGCTTTTGGCCGATGAAATTAACCGTGCTTCGCCTCGTACGCAGAGCGCTTTGCTCGAAGCTATGGAAGAACGGCAGGTTTCTTTGGAAGGGGAGTCGCATAAGCTTCCAAACCCGTTCATTGTTCTTGCAACAGAAAACCCGATCGAGTTCCATGGAGTGTTCCCGCTTCCAGAAGCCCAGATGGACCGTTTTTTGATTCGCCTATCTTTGGGTTACCCAGATACAGAAACTGAACTTGGCATTTTGCGCAGTCACCGTGAAGGCGCTCCTGTTGAAACTGTGGAGCGTGTGGCAACTCCGGAAGACATTGTGCGTGCACGCGCGGAGGTGCGTCGCCTCCACGTAGAGGAGGCGATCGAGCGCTACGTTGTAGCGCTCGTGCAGGCGACCCGAGTTCACGCGGGGCTTCGCCTGCCGGCATCACCGCGCGCTGGGCTTTCGCTGCTTCGAATGGCACAGGCTGCAGCCTTTATGGACGGTAGAGACTTTGTAAAGCCTGACGATGTTCAAAAGGTATATGTCCCAGTCATGGGGCATCGCGTGTTCGCTGCTGACGCTGGCGAGGGCGTTGCCTTGGGAATCCTTGAAGAAATCAGAAAGCAGGTGAAGATACCGAAGTAGTTTGTAAAGAGGAGTGGTACTTCCGTTAAGACGCAAGACTGAATACAGGAGCCAGAAATTAGGTA
>DCGZ01000159.1:13769-20914 GCA_002314675.1 Fibrobacter sp. UBA1765
CGCACCTTCGGTGCTTGAGGCATGAGGTCGGCGCTTGCGCGCCTAGAGGAAATGTAGTAGTCAGTCGGCTGTAGGCTGTCGTCAAAAATTGTAATTTCCCATGCCATTATCAATTCATAATTCTGCATTCTTAATTCTGAATTATCAAGCTCTCTCAGCTTACAGCACTGAAAATCAACATTCACTAACCCCTATCCCCTGAACCCTAGACCCTAGATCCTATTCACCAACCCATGCATTTCCTTCGTTCATTTAAATTTTGGTGGCAAGAAGTCCCTAGGTGGTCCCGCAAGCCGGGACTGCTCATGTACTTCTATTTTTTCTGGAACGAACGATTGACTGCCATTGGGCATGCATTGTTCATTTTTGCTCTTTTCGCCTTGTTCTTTGTCTGGGCTCCGGGGGCGTATACGGTCAAGGCCCTGCTTCTGTTTTGCGCTTCGCTTTTGATTGTCGGCATTTTTACTCGTTGGCCATTGAAAAAGATTGATGTTGATTCCGTGCGGGTTCGCCCTGTTCGCGAAGGCGAAATTGCCAAGGTCGTAGCAAATGTTTCTGCTCAAAAAAAGTATAATGCCGTGCGGCTTGGCTGTTACAGACTGCACCCTTGTTTAAAGTTCCTGAACGATAGCCCTTGGGATTCTTTAGGCGTAAACGATTCCGTACCGTTTTCGGCTAATGTGCAAACAAGCCGCCGAGGGGCCTTTAAACTGCCTAAGGTTTCTGCGACAGTTCCTGATGCAATGGGCATAGCGACAATCCAAAAGAATGCTCCGGGCGAAGGTGAACTTGTAGTTCTCCCTCGTACGATTCGTGTACTTGATTTTAGTTTTTTGACGTATGGCGCAAGTGGCCGTGCCTTTGCTCCGTTCTTGACGCCTTCGTTACAGCGAGGCATGGATTTTATCGGAGTTCGTGAATATCGCGAGGGGGATTCCTTGCGTGATTTGCACCATCAGTCCTTTGCACGTTACAATAAGCCCTTTACAAAGGAGTTCGCTGCAGAGCGTGGAGAAGGCCTTGTGCTTTTGCTTGATGTTGCGTGCGAAACATTCTTTGACAAGTCGCGCGTTGAAAACGCAGTGCGCCTTACTGCAGGCATTGCCAAGTGGCTGATTGATAGATCTTTGCTTGGAAGGTTCTTTGTAGGCAACAAGGAAATTGCCTTGAATGGCAGGGGTTCCCTTGATACCGTTCTTGATGCGCTTGCTCGTGCTCCGTACCCTGAATTGCATCATGAATTCCCTAAGCCTAGCGAATGGGCTCCAGCAGCGCGCCCAATGGCCCCTGTGGTTTCTGTATCGGTCTTGCCTTTGGAATCTAAGCTTATTACAAAGCAGATTGTTGTTTCAGAACGTGATGAAAAGACAGATGACAAGTTGTTCTTGAATTTGAATTCCTTGAGCTTTGATAAAATGGAGGCTACGCTATGAAGCACTCCCTAGAAGCCTTGTTCTTATCGCTTGTCGTAATTGCTGTTTCCTACAGTTCTGGCCTTTGGTTCCTTGGAATCCCTGCTTTAGCGCTTGTTGCTCTTTCGTTGCGAGCTCACCTAAAAAATAAGACACCGCGTTATTTAAAGAGCGTTGCCTATGGCATGATCGTGCCGTTCTTTTTCTGGTGGTTTTTGTCACCGACAAATGGTAGCGTTTTTTCGCCATGGTTGCTGATAATTCCTTCGTGGTACTTTACGTTCCTTGCAATTTGGCAGTTCCGTGGCGAGGGGCGTGGCGGCTACCAGGTGTTTGTAATTTGGAATGCAATTTTTGTCTTGATGCTTACGCTTAGAAATGCTGAGCGGGTTCAATATGTTTTGATTGCGCTTTCGCTTTTGGCAATGCTTTTGTATGTTAAGCCGCCAAAGCAAAATGTGCGCTTTGCGGTTTCTCTGTTGCTTGCCACGGCAAGCGCTGCGCTCTTTGTCTTTGGCTTTCAAAAGGCCTATGAATGGCGCAGCAACAAAATGCGTTCTGGCGAATGGGAAGAAAAATATCGTAATGAGCGCAGCATGATGGGGTTCTCTACGGTAGCGGCCCTTGGAAGCTTTAAAACAAATTATGTTTCTGACAAGAATTCGCAAATTGTACTTCGCCTTTGGACTGATAGGCCGCCTAGGTATTTGAGGGCTGTTGCGTATCAAAATTATTCTGCGGGTATTTGGAATTTGCCTCGCGATGAAGAATGGTTACAGTCGGATCGCTACATTGGTGACTATGCGGTATTCGCTTCTGAGGACTCGACGGACGAGGCTGTTTGGGTTCAGGCTGCCTTGAATACTTTTGAATTTGCTTTTGTACCGATGGGCGCTGGTATCGGTTTTAAGGAAGCTGATTCCATTGTGCGAACTGTTGGCTCAAATTACAAGACTCCTGGGCAAAATCATGGTGATTGGTATTATTTGCGAACGGCTCGTGCCGACACTGCAGATTCAGCAAAGTTCTTGAACGTCCCTCAACGCATGCAAGAATTCCTGGACTTTACTGCTAAAATAATTGGAGTCGAAAAGAACATGTCGGCTAGGGAAGCTACAGAAAAAATCAATGCGTATTTGATTGGTAATTTCCGCTATGAACTGTCCTTGCCGTTTGGCTATAAGGTGCAGGCTGGTGAAGATCCCCTGATGTCTTTCTGGAATTACAGGGCTGGCTTTTGCGAATACTTTGCAAGTTTTGAAACCTTGCTTCTCCGTCATATTGGAATCCCGGCCCGTTACGTGACTGGCTTTGCGATTCCTGAACGTTCACCGTCTGGCAATTATTTCGTATTCCGTCGAGCAAGTTCACATGCCTGGGTCGAGGTGTTTGATGATGGCAAGTGGAATCTTTCTGACCCTACTCCTCCAGCGCCTCCGGGATTGTTTGAGTTTGAAATGACGAATTCAAATAAACTTGGTGAAATCCTTAAGTCAAAGATGATTTATTTTATGCATGTGCTCCGTGATGGGGAATGGCGACATTCGCTTGATAGTTGGAGTAATGTCATTGAAAACTTGCTTGCAAGTATATGGTTGAAAATAGTTCTTGCTTTGCTTATAATCGCAGTAGTCGTTCGCTACATATACAAAAAAATAAAGAATGCGACGAAGGCTGATGTCGTTTCTGAACGTGTTCGTGAGTTTTCGCTGCTTTTGGACAGAGCCGAAAAGTCACTTGCAAAATGTGGCTATAGGCGTGCTCCTGGAGAAACTGTGCAGGTGTTTGCAGAACGTCTTTCTGCTATTGAACCTCCTCAAAAATCGCGTGTAAAAAGGCGCTTCAAGGTTGCTTTAGAACAGTTGATACAATATGAAGCAAATCGGTGGAAATAGTTTCCCCAAAAACATTTTTTGTTCCTAATTTATAGCTTGAAAAATTCCATTTTTGTTCTTGCATCTTAAAAAAGAGGCTTATATGAAATTATCATCTTTTTTGAAAACAGCATTTTGTGCTACCGCGCTTACTGCATCACCGCTTTTGGCTGGTGTTCTGACAAATGGTGATTGTAGCTATGGCGATGGTGGTTGGTATGTTTGGAACAACCCGAATGGCCCGGCAAAGCTTACGCAAAAGCTTTGTCAAGAAGGCCTTGGTGTAGATGGCTCTGAAGGTGTAAGGCTTGAAGTTACTGATCTCCCGAACCCGTCTTGGGGCTTGCAGCTCCAACCGCCAAAGTGGCTTGCCGACTCTGCATATTATACTTTGACTTTCAAGGCAAAGGGTAATGTGCCAATCAATGCTATTATCCAGGGCGGCCAGCCGGACTGGCGACAAAAGGAAAGCGCTTCCTTTATGCTCACGAACGAGTGGAAGGAATATTCCATGACGTTCCTTGCCGACCAGAAGGGGTACGGTGTAAACAACATCACGTTCCATGTAGGCCTTGCAAAGGGCTGGCTCCAAATGGATGATGTCGAAATTACCAAGGCCGATGGCATGGACGATACCACCTGGTATGCAAACAATGCAGCCCGTATCGATAGCCTTCGCAAGCGCGACTTGACTTTGACTCTCCCGGACTCCATGAAGGGTGCAAGTGATGTCAAGGTTGAACTTATGCGTCATGACTTCCCGTTCGGTACAGCTCTTGCTCTTTACCCGTCAAAGGATAGCGTGGAACAGTGGTATCGCAAGACTGCAAATAAGTACTTCTGGTACGGTGTTCCAGAAAACCAGTTCAAGTGGCCTGAATACGAACCAAAGAAAGGCAAGATCAAGCGCGACGAATTCAAGCAGTATCTTGACTATGTTAATGATTACAAGTGGGGCTTCCGCGCACACACATTGATGTGGGGCATTCAGGGCTATGGTTACGATAAGCACTTCAGCATGAGCGGAAGCTGCAAGGAAATCGGTCAAAAGCTCAAGGCCCGTATCGATCGTGACCTTAAGGAATACAAGGGCAAGATCAAGGAATACGATGTATGGAACGAAGCATTCCATGAACCGTTCGTATTTAACAAGTGCGGCTGGCATTTGCTCGACAGTGCTCATGTATGGGCACACCGCGCAGACCCTGATGCACGCCTCTTTGTCAACGAATACCAGGTTGTTTCTGCAGGCGAAACCGAACGCCTTTATGACCTTGTAAAGGGCATGCTTGACCGTGGCGTTCCTGTACATGGCATCGGTGTGCAGTGCCACTTTGGTGACCGTGCAATTAACCCGGCATTCATCAAGGCTCGCCTTGACCGCCTTGCTGAACTTGGCCTCCCAATCAAGGTAACTGAACTTGACTTTGGTGACTGGCAGAAGGGATTGTACTTTGGCGAAGAAGAACAGGCCCGTCGCTACGAAGTGGTGCTCCGTTCCTTCTTTAGCCACCCGGCAATCGAAGGCATTTTGCTCTGGGGCTTCTGGGATAACCGTCACTGGGTACAGAACGGTGGTATTATCGCTGCCGATGGTCGCGAAAAGCCGGCTGCAAAGTTGATTTACGACTTGTGGCACAAGGTTTGGACGACGAACGGAACATTCAAGGCAGAAAACGACGTCGTGAAGTTCCGCGGTTACCCGGGCAAGTACAAGGTTACTGCAAACGGCAAGTCTGCAATAATCGAATTGAAGTAAGTCTGTTATGGATTGCAAAAAGTGGCGGGTTAATCGCCACTTTTTTGTTTGCTATAGTTACTATAAAAAATTATTTCTTTTGCTTTAATGTTGCAAATACAATCGCGCCCTGCGCTGCCTGGAACACAAGTGGCACATAGCCAAGGAGCGTTGATGCAAGTACAACATCTGCGGGGATTCCTAGCAGTCCGCTGTATAAGCTGACTTGCACATTTTCACGAACGCCAATGCCGTTGATTGAAATCGGGAGCATTGTGATTGTAACCGTGATTGTCGTGAACACGGTCACGACGGCCAAGTCCATGGAAATGCCTACGGCCTTGAAAAACGCAAAGTGCATGATGATGGAAGATATCTGGAGCCAAACGGAATCAAGCCCAGAAAGTAAAAATGCACGCGGAGCACTGCGATACACAGAAAATGCGTCTTGAAGCTTTACAAGAAATGGCACTTTTGCAGTAAGCTTTGCTGGTAACTTGATTTTATCAAGGAAAAGTCCGCCAACAATCACAAGTGCAGAAACAAGTGCAAAAGCACAGACCGTTGCCGTGTATGCAACTGGTATCTCGTATTTGCTTGCAACAAATGGGAGCGCAATAAAAAAGCAAAGGAACATGGCAAGTAACCCCATAATGCGAGATATCGCGACGGCGGCAACTGAGTTTGCCGTGTTCCCGAAACGCTTGCCGAATGCAATTGTTTTTACGGCATCGCCTCCAAAACCGCTCGGTAACAAGTTGTTGAAAAAGTAACCGAGTGCAATGTATGCATAAAAAGTCTTGAACGGTATTTTTCTGCCTTCATCAAGCAAAAGGCTTCGCCAACGGTTTGCCTGGATTGCCATTGAAAAAATAATGGTCAAAAGAATTACGCCAATCCACGGGAGAGCTGTAGAATTCCAGTGCCTGCTGACTTCGCCAAATGGGACCTTGTAAAAAATATATGCAAGGCCAGCAATGCTTATGCCGAATTTTAAAACGCTTTTAAAAATATTCTTTAGGCGAACCTGCATTTAACCCTCGGCGTTTTCATAGAATGCAAGTTGCTCTTTGGCAATGTCATTCCAGTTGAATTTTTTTGCATGCGATTTTGCATTTGCAGAAAGCGCATTGTAAAGGTCCGTGTCGCCTTGCAGTTTTTCAATAGCGCTTGCAAGTTCTGCTGCCGAAACTTCCGCAGCGGAATTTGTGTTTAGCAATATGCCTGTTTTACCATTGATTACTGCTTCGTTCAAGCCTTCGATATTACTGCCGATTACGGGGATTCCAAGAGCTGCGGCTTCAATCGCTGTAATGCCCCAGCCCTCAAAGCGGCTTGGCATGCATGCAACATTGCATTTTGCAAGCTTTGCAAAACGTTCGCTGCCCATGCGACCTGTTATTTCCACTCGATCACGGATCCCGGCGCTTTCTGTCAACTTGCAAAGTGCGTTTTCATCTTTGCCACCGCCAATAAAAACGGCTCTCCAGTCAACATGTTTTTCGAACAAAATTTGCAGAGCTCTTACAAGGATGTCAAGCCCTTTCTGGTTGATTTCAAGCCTGCCGATAAAGCCGATTTTAAACTGCGATGCAATCGATGAATCTTGCGCTGTGCACAAAGAATCTTCTGGAGAATTTGAAAAATTCTTGAAAGCTTCTTTGTCAATCCCGTTATAAATTACTTGAACATTTGCATTCTTGTTGAACTGTAAAACATTTTGCTTTAGAGCTTCGCTCACGGTCACGTAATTTTTGCGGCTCGCAAAAATATGGCGTTCGAGCAAGTAGGGGAGCACGCCAAAGATTTTCAACTTTTTAAAGCTTTGCTTGCCAAGGTAATTGTGAATTAGCGAAACCATTTTCCCGTGCCAAAATAGCTTAGGGAAAATCAGGTTGAAAATGGAAACATCTTCAACGAGCAAGTTTGCCTTGCTTGCATATTTTTTGATTTTAAAGCCTGCAATTAGCGAAAACAGTAATCTGCTGAAAACATACTTGCCACAGTGTGGCGTAAATTCATAACGAATGCCTGGTGCCGCGTTTATTTTTTCGCAACCTGGGAATCCGCCTGAAATGTATGTAATCGTGTGTCCGTTTTGTATCATGCACTGTTCTATGG
>DCGZ01000159.1:20929-28154 GCA_002314675.1 Fibrobacter sp. UBA1765
CTGGGCACGTTTAGCAGCCCCGCCACCTAGCCACGGGTTGTGTGGATTGTCATACAGTACATGGATTATGTTCATGCGAGAGAATATAGAATTATTATCGAGGAGCTATTCACTAAATATTTTTTGCTACATTATGAAATGATACAACGGAGGTTTTGTATGAAAAAGTATCTTTTCTCATCTCTTTTTGCCTTGGGTGCATTAAGCTTTTTTGCTTGTTCTTCAGATAAAGTTTCTAAGGCCGAAGCAGAAACTCCAGCTCTTATGCCAATGGCTTTTAGCGATGGCGTTGCCCTTTGGAAGCATTTTGAAGAAGATGGTGTCGTTGGCTATTTCAATAAAGAAGATGCTGTACTCCCAGATTCTGCTGCCCTTGACGATATCCGTTGTAGTGATGGCTTTGTGATAGATGATTCTACGCTCTATCTAGATGAAATGGAACATCTTTATATGGAAGGTTCCATCGTAAAGGGTGTCTGCGGCAATGCTGTTTATTTGAACGAAGGCGAAGTTGCTCCAATTTCAATCAACTTGCTTGACTCCATGGCTGTTGGTACCATTGAATTCTGGTTTAAGCCTGGTGAACATTTCTTTGAAAAGTCTGCAAGAACGCTCCTTGGCAATGACGAAGCTCGTGCTCATTTCTTTGTGCAGAATGGCGACATCATTTTCCAAAAGAATCACGCTGACAAGCATTATTTTGTTCGTGGCGCTGTAAATTTCAAGGATGGCTGGAACAAGATTGCTGGCCAATGGGGCGATGGCTATTTGAGCGTTTGGGTTAACGATGAGCTTGTTGCCAAAATGGCTCATAGTGAAGGTTACGCTCCATCGGAACGTCCCGTGAAACTTGGCAACTTGCTCGTTGCGGGGTACAAGAGCTACTGCTGCATGGAAGGCGCTGACCAGTATAAAGCCATGATGACGAATGGCGCGTATGACCAGGTACGAGTTTCCAATGTTGCTCGCTATAAGAATACCTCTGAAATCGAAATCAGTTCCAGTTCAATTGTCGAAGAAATTTCTAGCTCTAGCGTCAATTTTTTAGAAATGTCAAGTTCTAGCGATATTCTAGAAGGTGATAAGGTTCAGTTCGTTGAAGACTTTGAATTTTTGCCAAATGGCGTATTCACTTATGAAAGTGAACCACTGGTGTTAGATATAACTCTTTCTGACATTCTAGTTTCCGGTGAAATTTCTTTCGATTACATTCCTGGTGAAAGTTTCTCCAATGCTGAACTTTATGCGTTGCTTGGCATTGACGAAGGTCGCTTGCTCTTTTTCATTGATCAGGGAACGCTCCATTTTGTCAAGAATTTGACTGACACGCATGTCTATATTACTGCTGATGTTACTGAAATTTTGAAAAGCGGTGAACGTGTTCGCATTAGCGGTTCATGGGGCAAGTCCGGCATGGCTCTCTATGTTAACGACAAGGAGCTTGCAAAAAATGAAAGCGAAACTTCCATCTATAGCCCTTCTACAAGACCGAATAAAACCAATTTAAATCAGATTGTTGTTGGCTACAAGTCTTATTGCTGCACAACGGTTGGCGCAGAAATGTTTGCTAACGGTTCTTTTGACAATTTGAAGATTGTTGGCAGGCTTGCTGCAAAGTAAAAATCAAATACCGGTCGCCTTGAAAATAGGAATCATTATTTTATGAAAAAGTACCTGTTGCCGATAGCTTTTGTGAGCGCTTTCTTTGGCTGTAGCGATTCCAGTTCCAATGCTTCAGATTCTCCGGAATCTTCAAGCTCGTTACCGACTTGCTCTGAAAAATATGAGATAAGCGATGATGCCTCCTGGGTTGCATCTCTTTCTGACAAGAGCTATTTAAAACAGGAAATTTGTGACCGGGCAACAATTTACTTAAGCAAGTATTTTGATTATGCTTATTGTTCTTCAGTAAACTATAACGAAAGCAAAAAGCGCTTTGATGTTACTGTGTTTATTGATGACCATGAAGTCGAAATGTGGGCTCCAGTACATGCTTGTGATTATTGGCTTGACTCTGATTACTACACAAGCATTGTAGGTATCGGCAGCATGGGCCAGTGGAGTGCAAGTAGTTGCCTTTGCAAAATCACGAACGGTGTTCCGTATTACCAGGAAGCTCCAGAAAATATAAAAGTCAAGGTTGAAAAACCGAGTTCAAGCGCTTCTGCAAAGAGTTCCTCTTCGCTTGACAATTATGGTTCTAGCAGTTCTATGTTGTTCCCGCCCTTGTCTTCGACAAGTTCCTCGTCGGTTTCAAGTTCTTCTACAAAGCAATCAAGTTCCAGTGTAAAAAGTGATTGTCCTGCATTTAATGCAGATGTAAGCGCTTATACGGTAGCTTATGAATTTGCGGATTCTGTTAATCTGGGCAAGGATTATACAGGCAATGTTGATGCAGAACTTGGCGAAGGAAATCCTAGAGGCGATTGCGAAAGCTTGATTCTAGATGGCAGTTCTGGCTTGAAGGTTCGTGCAGTTGATGATTTTGCTGCAAACGCTTTTACCATTGAAACCCGCATTTATCCGACAGCCTTTGCAAGCATGCAAAATATTATTGCATCAGAACCTAGCGGAGGTAATAGAGATGGCTGGATTCTTAGACTTGAAAATGGAATTCTTACTTTTTTGATTCGCGATTCTGATAAGTCATCAAACTGGACAACAGTAAAACTTGAAGAACAATTGCCTTTGAATGAATGGACGACAATCAAGGTAAAGCGATTGGCTTCTGGTTCTATCAATGTTTCTGTAGATGGTTTTCTTCGTATTGCGGCAAGCTTTGTGGGCTCCGTTACTGAACCTGAACATGGCTACCTCGGCATAGGCTATGATGCGGCTAATCAAGGTAACCATGAACGTTACTTTGAAGGTAAGATTGACTACATTCGCTTTATCAATGCCGACGAGGATTCTAAGGAATATTCCTTTACATATACGGGCTTGAATGCTGCGTATAAAAATCAAGTAATCAATGTTCCTGTAAAGTCAAACTGCTTGAGTTCTAGTTGCAAGGAAGATTTTGAAAAATTTGATTTTGAGAATGGAACAGTTACCACTTCTGGCGAAGGATTTAAAGGCAAGGCCGTTGTGCTTGACGGCTCCGATTACATTGCCATGCCGTGGTTCATGGATAGGGATGTTCAATCTGGTTCTTTGGACTTTTACTATAAGCAGCCAGCGGAATCTTTAACTGGCAATCTTTCTACAGCTCTTGTTGGTAATAACGGAGCCCGTTTGCTTACTTTTATTGCAGCAGGCAAACTCTACTTCTACAAGAACTTCGACGACGAATACAACTCGGCATCTGTTGTGCTCACAGACGTTTTGAACTGGAAAGCAGATGGCTGGAATAGAATCACTGCGGAATGGGATGGCGAAACTGGAATCATGGCCTTGTTCATAAATGGAACGCAGGTAGCAACACGTTCTACCAGCCATGCAAAATACCAGGCTTCAACGCGCATTGGCTATGATAATGCCGTGTTTGTCGGATATAAGGACGAATGCTGCGTTGGCAGCACTTTGTCTAACGCGATCATGGGTTATGGCAGCATTGATGAAATCGAAATCAAGCCTAGCTTAATTTTTGACATTGACTAATTTCAATTTGGGTTCAATCAGCGAACCACATTGAAAAATTTTGATTCCCTTAAAGATCCGTTTTGGTAATGGACTATGTAGCGCCCTGAGTTTAGAATACGAGTGTTGAATTGCAAACCCTGAACTTTCTGGATAACTCGGCCTTGCAAATCCATAATGGAAACGGTAATGTTTTCGCCTGGCGCAAAGTGGAGTATGTCGTTTTCCATGTGAATTGCATGAGGCTTGTGGGCGCTTATGGCGATTGCCTGGGTGTCGCTTGAAGAACTTTCTGCGGAGCTGGAACTTTCTAAAGCTTCACTGGAACTGCTTGAAGCAATGCTCGAACTGCTTGCAACAGAACTTGAACTTGTGGCTTCGCTGGAGGAACTTTCTTCTACAGGTGCGCTTGCTGCGATGTTTGCCTTGTATGGAATTGTCACATCTTTAAGCAACTTGTCGCTTGTGATTGTTGGCTCTGGGCTGTCGCTTGCTCCGATAGAAACGCCTTCTATTTTGCAGGTGATTTCATCGCCTGGTACTAGGCCTTTCAATGAAGTTGCGCTGCGCTTGCCCATGATGGTTACATAGGCGTTGTGGTAAAGTGGTGCTATGCCAATGTTCTTGACTTTGACTGTAGCTGTAGTTCCATTTACGGTGTAGGCGGTGATTTCAAACTTGTAGCCGGCAAAGGAACTGGCTTCGTAGAGTCGGTCCTTGGTGGCGTACTTGCCGTCGGGGGAGTTGTTGCCGATAACGTAGGTCATGTGGTACTTGCTTGCGGCCTGTTCCCAGGTCACGCCGTAAAGCCCTGCAGGGTTCAAGAATTCTTGTTGATCCTTTGGAGTGTAGTAACTGACTTCGCCGCCACCAGGAGCTGTTTTCCAGCGGTCAAGTCCCATGTCACGCCAGTTCCTTTCGTTGTCACCGTAGCCTTGTGAAATGTCGTGCTCGGCATGCATAAAGGAATCGTCAAACAAACCAAAATTCAAGGCAAGCAAGCTTGGGTCGTCAATGACTGGGGAATAGCTGTTGTCTGCCGCATCAATGGAGACGCTCCATGGAGTATCTTTGAATTGTGCCGCAACATGCTTCAAGAATTCTGCCTGGTAATTTTTGGTGGCAAAGTTGATGCCAAATTTTTTTGTGGTGCCATAAATGTGGTATTCTCCCCAGTGTCCAAAGCCAACCTGGACAAATGCAATTCGCGGATCCTTGTCGTATTTTGCGGCAAAGTCCGTATAGAATTGCTTGTAGAACCACATAAGTTCTGAACTGCTCCAGTCTGCGTAATATGTTGGACCATCGCCTCCCGGATTTTCGGAGTAGGTTTCGGTATAGCCAGCCATGTTCTTGATGTACAGGGGAACTGCTGTGGCACCTTTTACATTCTGGGTGCAACCCGACGCATTCCTAATTGTTTCGCTTGGGTACTCAATGCGGAATCGAACAATTACCTGGTGTTTACGGCTTGCAACATCGTCTAGCAATTTTTCAAAGGAACTCCAGTCGTAATTGAGCTTGTCTCCAGTTTTCCCGGTGACAACGGCGCAAGGCAGACAATAGGAAAATTCCAGGGAAATGGCTCCCAAATAATCCTTGCTACTCTTTGCTTGATCTGGCCAGAATACTATGCCCTTCATTGGTTCAAGAGTTTCGATGCTCTTGTGAAGTGCGATGGAACGTTCTGCAGCAAAGGAAGATGCAGCAAGTGCTGCGCTCAATGTCAAAAGGAGTTTTTTCATGGTTGTAAATCTATATAAGGAAAACGCCTTGTGCTTAAATTTTTATTGCAATGCTGTACTTTTTATGTAAAAAAGAACGCCCTGATGGACGTTCTCTTTTTAAGTTTACTCGCCGTGGAATTTGGCTAGCATTACTTCAGTTCTTCAAGAGCCTTCATGTTCTTGCTGATAATGTCTTGCTGTGTAGCAAGCTTTACTTTTTCAGCATTCACGACAGCTTCTGGAGCACCGTTTACGAACTTCTCGTTGCTGAGCTTCTTTTCGATGCTAGCAGCAAAGCTCTTTGCCTTTTCGATTTCCTTTTCGAGGCGTGCAATTTCTGCAGCCGGATCAAGGATACCTTCGAGCGGAACGTAGAGTTCGCCACCAGGAACAACGGCACTTGCGCTGAACTTTGGCTTAGCAGCCTTTACGCCAACAACGATGCTTTCGAGGCCAGAAAGTTCGGTAATGATTGCGAGGCATTCATTTACGGACTTTTCTGTTGCAGCGTCATCAACGTTTACAACAGCCTTGAGCTTGATTGCCGGGCTTACGCTGTAACGGCCGCGAACACCGCGGACGCTTTCTACGATAGCGAATGCCTGGTCGAATGCAGCTTCGATGTCCTTGTTGATGAGGCTTTCGTCTGCAGTTGGCCATGGGCGGCTGATCACCATTTCGGAACCCTGGAAGAGGATACCGTTAAGTTCTTCGGTGATGAACGGCATTACCGGGTGGAGAAGGTCAAGAACATTCTTCAGCACGTAGCTGAGGATTGCCATGGCGTTCTTCTTGTTTGCGTCAAGAGCTTCCTGGTTAATGACAGCCTTCTTGATTTCAAGGTACTGGCTGCAAACATCGTCCCAGACAAAGCGGTAGAGGAAGCCTGCAAGTTCTGCGAAGTGGTATTCTTCCAGCATGCGGGTAGCATCCTTGATTGTTGTCTGCAAACGGCTAAGAATCCACTTGTCTTCGAGAGCAAAGAGGTTCTTGTCCATCGGGAGTTCTGCAGCAAGTGCACCGGCCTGTTCCAATTGCGGGTAAAGGAAGCGGCAAGCGTTCCAGATCTTGTTACTGAAGTTACGACCGATTTCAAACTTTTCAGAAGTGTTGATTTCGGTACCGTCTTCCTGCTTTTCCTTCTTCACCGGCAGGCGAACATCCTGGTTGTCGGTGCAGAGGCTTGCCATCACAAAACGGAGAGCGTCGGTACCGTACTTGCGTTCGATATCCATCGGGTCCACGCCGTTACCCTTGGACTTACTCATGGTCATGCCATTGCCGTCAAGGATCTTCGGGTGAATGTAAACAGTGTGGAACGGAATTGTACCCATGTTTTCCTGGGAGAACAGCACCATGCGAGCAACCCACAAAGTGATGATGTCGCGGCTTGTTACGAGCACAGAAGTCGGGTAGTATTTCTTAAGAGTGTCTGTGTTTTCTGGCCAGCCCATTGTGGAGTGCGGCCAAAGACCACTGGAGAACCAGGTGTCGAGAACGTCTGCTTCTTGTTCAAGCTTGTGACCAGGAACTGCGTCTTCGGCAAGGTTTTCTTCCTGGGAGCAAACGAGGTAACCACCATTTTCTGCCTTGTAGAAGAAGATGTCTTCACGGCCCGCGAACACAGCCTTGAGTTCTTCTTCGCTTGCATCGGTGTGCCAGATAGGAATGCGATGGCCCCACCAGAGCTGACGGCTAATGCACCAGTCGCGCTTTTCACCAAGCCAGTCCAGGTACTTGTTGGCGTAGCGTTCCGGAATAATCTTGATTTCGCCGGACTTTACGGCATTCATTGCGTTTTCTGCCAAGAACATCCATCTTAACGAACCACTGGTCGCTAAGGTACGGTTCAATAACAGTCTTAGAACGATCGGAATGGCCAACATCCATTTCATGGTCTTCCACCTTGATGAGGAGGC
>DCGZ01000159.1:28292-35145 GCA_002314675.1 Fibrobacter sp. UBA1765
GGGAGCTTGTGACGGAGACCTGTTGCATAGTCGTTCGGGTCGTGAGCAGGTGTAACCTTCACGGAACCAGTACCGAAGTCCTTGTCTACAAGGATTGCGTCTGCAATCACCGGAATTTCACGGTCAACAAACGGAACCTTCAAGGTCTTGCCAATGAACTGTGCATAGCGTTCGTCGCTCGGGTGCACCGCAAGAGCGGTATCGCCCATGATTGTTTCTGGGCGTGTTGTAGAAACTGGAATAAAGCCGGAGCCATCTGCCAAAGGATACTTGAATGTCCAGAAATGGCCCTTAACATGTTCGTAGTAGATTTCATCGTCGGCAACAGCGGTCTGGAGCTTGGTATCCCAGTTCACCAGACGCTTACCGCGGTAGATCAAGCCCTTCTTGAACAGGTTAAAGAAGGCGTGGCGAACAGCCTTGGCGCAGATGGGGTCCAAGGTGAAGCGCTGACGGCTCCAGTCGCAGCTCACACCCAGGCTCTTCAGCTGCTTGGTAATGCGGGCTTCGTATTCTTCCTTCCACTTCCAGATGCGTTCCACCAGAGCGTCGCGGCCAATGTCGTGACGGGTCTTGTGTTCGTCCTGGAACAGGCGCTTTTCCACAACAGCCTGGGTTGCGATACCGGCGTGGTCCGTACCCGGAATCCACAAAGTGTCGCGACCAGTCTTACGGCGGTAGCGTACCAAAATATCCTGAAGTGTGTCGTTCAAGGCGTGGCCCAGGTGCAGGGCGCCGGTCACGTTAGGAGGCGGAATGACGACAGAGAACGGTTCGCCCTTACCGCTAGGCGCAAAGCTATTTTTTTCAGCCCAGGTCTGGTGCCAGCGGGCTTCAACTTCTGAAGAATTATAACGTGTTTCCATAATAGTAGTACCTTCGCTTTCGCGAATTTTTTTTCCTAAATAATTTGGTGCAAAGATAGAAAAAACGCCAGATTTGCTTTGTGTGTTTGGTTAAGGCGTTATGGATAGCAGTTCTTTTTTTGCAATTACAACGCGACTATAGTACTAAAATGCTACAAATCCCCATGTTAGTACTACCGCCCCCAAAAAATTTGCCAAAATCGTCGAGCTTTATGGTACTAAACTGCAAAAAAAGAGCAGGTTAGTACCATCGCATCGGCGTTTGAGCTAATGTTTTACTTTACGATAATCTGTGGAGATGTTTCGCTAAGCAGATAGCCCCATTCTTCGCGAATCCTTTCGTATTCGCTCGGGTCTGCATAAAGCGCGAATGTTGTCCACTTGATACCGCCTGGAATATGCTCGAAATTGATATAGTCCGGTTCTCCGTCAAGGCTTCTTGTTGCCATGATTTCAGCGGTTTTACCCTTTGCTGTAGCAATTTCTAGAGTGCTTTCAAACTGGGTTTCATGTGGAATGCGAATCGGCAAGTGACGCTTATTTACCTTAGGCAAGCGAAGCATGGAACGTTCCCAAATGTTCGGGTACATTCCCTTGATGCCGTCTGCACTTAAGCCAAAGTAGTTCTTGCTTCCAAACGAAGCCACAATGATCAAAGGTTTTCCAAAGTCATTCAAGTTTTCAATGCGCATCGTAGAAAGCTGTACATCAGGAATCCCTTCGCGCAAAAGTCTTTCAAGGAGCTTTTCCTGTTCACGCTGGTCACGGCCATAGAATGCATTGCGCATTGTAGACGCAAATTTGCCTTCAAGAACAAGTGAATCCCTGAATTCAGATTTGCCGTTTTCACCAATGAACAACTTGTGCTTAAACACGGCTTTGTGCTCCTGGTTGTCTTCCAAGATCGGGGTAGTCTTTACAATACTGTTCTTGCCGTCAATCACAAATGCAGTCTTGCCTTCCATATCGAGTGGAACGGGCCTATCGTTACCAGTCTTGTCGGTTGGATCAACCCAAAGTTCCGGGGTGTTTGCCGTTGCCGGAACATAAAGAATCAAGTGGTCAAACTGCTGGATTGTTGGCAAGTTTGCATACCCAGTACCAGTAAGCGGAATCGCAGCCAAGTGGCTTTCAACGCCGATTGTAGCTAGCATTTCCTTAAGTAGCAATGCCATGTCCTTGCAGTCACCGCGGTGGCTCTTCAAGGTTTGTTCTGCTGTTTGCGGAATCAGGCTGTGGCCGCCAAAGCGTACGTCGCGGTAGCGAATGTTTTCGCGAACAAAGCGAACCTCGGCTAGTATTGCGTTGAGACCAGCCTTTGTACCCTTGACTTCGATTGCCTTTTCACGAACTGCAATAGCATTCTTGAACTGGTGTTTAATCAGGTTCTCGTAATCTTCGCCGACATTTGCCCATTCGCGTTTGCCAGCAAGCAAAAGGCCTGCGCCAAAGTCGCGGTAATCAGGCATGTAGATTTCGTTTCGAATTACAATCGGGTTCTCGATTCTCCATTCACGTCCATCGGCCAAGTCGCTTCTTTCAAGCGGACCGTATTCTTCGGTAACAAATCTATTCGTGTCTGCATAGACCCTGAACGAAGTTTCTGCTACAGGAACTTCCAGGCTTGACTTGAATTCCATGTAAGGAACAATCCCCTTATCGCCAATGCCAGTCCTTGACATTTGAACATAAATAAAGTCGCCAACTTCAAGCGTCTGTAGCGGGAAGTGCGCCATCTGCGATTCGTTACTTGTACCAGCTTCAGTTGCGTAAGTAATATATGTACCGGTCAATGGAACTGTATACTTGAGCTTTAAATTCTTGTCATAAACTTCAAGAGCGTTCATGAAAATTCTGTCGTAGCCAGGCAAGAACGGGTAGGCGAGTTCCTGGTAAAGAGCCGTGCCTCTAGAGTCGAGAATTTCAACAAGCATTTCTTCGGAGCGAGTCCAGGTCTCGTTCTTTGGTGCGCTGAGCGTTTCGCGACGGTAATGTACTACAGCAGGGAAGTCTTCTGCCTTTGCTGCTTCAGTAGCCTTTGTGTTACGGAGATCTTCAACTTTGTGGCGTGCTTCTACAGGCTTGATTGGAGTGCGAAGCGTCTTGTTGTCTGCCTTGCCAAGGAATGCGCGTGTTGCCGAAAGGAAACTCTTTGCGTCTTCGTTTTCTGGTTCCTTTGCAACCACTTCTGCAAGGATTTTTTCGGCCTGCTTGTAATTCTTTAAGTGGAACAGAATTTTACCACGGAGAGCCTTTACCTTGTTGTCGCGCGGAGCAACCTTCATTGTTTCTTCGCTTATCGAAAGAGCTTCGCCATAGCGACCAAGGAATATCAATGCATCCATCATCGTGATTCCGAGATCCTTGGAAGTCCCGAACTTATCGCGTGTGCCGTACATAAGTTCTACGGCTTCGGCATATTGGTCAAGGCCCATGTAAGTCTTTGCTACATAAACGCCCAAACGGCTGCTTGGCTGCTTGTCGTAGAGATTGCGTACAACTTCTAGAGATTGCGTGCGTTGGCCGATTCCCCAAAGGGCATCGCTTAAGTTGATTACATATTCAGGCTCGTTTGGTGTATAGCGCAGTGCCATTTCAACGTACTTTCGTGCATTGCCGTAATCATAAACGGATTCGTACATTTCGCCAAGAATTGCAAGTAGCTTCGCGTTTGTCTTAACAAGGTCAATCTGGCTTTCAAAGTGGCTGATGCCCGGGCCGTACAACTCCTTGAGCTGGTACACAAAGCCGCAGTTAATCAAATGCACTGGTTCTTCAGGGTCCATCTTGTTTGCACGTTCAAAGTAGGCTAGCGAAACAAGGGGCTGGTCGTCTTCCAGGTACATCATGCCTGCTTCGGTAAGCACAGCCGCGTTAAACTTGTTCGTCTTTTTGTCGGTAACATTTTGCGGCATGTCTTCGAGCGTAACGCCTTCTACAGCGCGCTCAAGAACTTTGGCATACTGTTTTTCTAGAATTCCTTGAGTCCAGCCGGCAACCAAAATGCCTCGGCCAGATTCATAGAAATACTTGCCCACATACTTAAAGTCAAAGTCGCCAATGCGGCGTGTAGCGGTAAAGCTTGTTACAGACCTGTTGCCTTCCTTCTTTTTGCGCGTCTCGAATTCTGTTTCCTTGGCGTTTAAACCAAGTCGGCGGCAAAGCACCTTGAACAGGTTCTGCTCGTTCACTTCGTCTTCTGGCACCATTGCGCCATATACAAACAACGAAACTTCTTCCTTGGTATTTACAAGAACTAGGTCTGGGTCTACGTTCTGCTTTGAAACGCCGTTCCAGTAGTGCCAAAGGGTGTCGCTTGTCTTAAAGCTGTAGCCAAGAGCTGCAGAATGGTATTCCTGAACATTCTCTACAGAAATTTCAGGACCAGCATCTGCTGTTCGTTCGCCGTTTGGCTGGAACATGTTAAATGCTTCGGTCCAGAGCTTTGCAAATTCTTCGCGGTCGCGGATAGTTTCGCTAGAGAGGTTTGCGTAGTAGAGCTTACCGCCAATGGCTGTTACAAAGCCTGCCGCCTGGTAGGTTTCGCTTTCCCTTGAACCTGCAATTTCCCAAAAGATGCCCGGCATTCCAAGGCGTTCGGTCGGCTTTAGTTCGGTATAATTGTTCTTTGCGCCCGATTTCCACTTGGATTGCATTTCGACTCGTGCAAGGTCCATCAGGTTGTCGTCGGGTTCATCCATAACCCTGAGTTCGCCTCTAAGCCCGGCCTCGGAATTAAAGAATTCAATCGGGGCAAGCTCATTGTAGGGGTCACTTGTGAGTTCGCTGTTGGCAGGGAGCTCAAAGCGGAACGAAGCTCTATCGAATACCTTTATGGTATCGGCAACCTTTATGGTAGATTTGACCGAAGTGCTTGTGTTGTTTTTAGCATTCACGTATAAATTGCTACTCGGGGCGCTTTCCTTGCTTGGGCTATTTTGTGGGGTGTCGTGGTCCTCCACAGCCGGTTGGGGGGTGTTTGTAGCAGCGCAAGAAAGTAATCCAGCTGTCAAAAATGTGCCAAAAATCGGTAAAATTGAATTTTTAATCAAACTTTTTTTCATATCAAGCACAAAAATCAAAAATTTTACTCGTCAAGTGGGAGAAAATTTCGTAAATTTGTGACAACAGCTAGCCATTTTAGCATGGCTGTACATTTCAAACTCAAAAAAAAGGATCCAATCATGGCTCTTAAGCTTGGTATCAATGGTTTCGGTCGTATCGGCCGTATGGTTTTCCGCGCAGCAGTAGAAAACTTCTCTAACGACATCCAGGTTGTTGGTATCAACGACCTCCTCTCTGTAGACTATCTCGCATACATGCTCAAGTACGATTCCGTACACGGCAAGTTCGAACACGAAGTTTCCTTCGAAGATGGCGAAAAGAAGTACCTCATCGTTGACGGCAACAAGATCCAGATCTTCGCAGAACGCGATCCGCTCAACATCACTTGGGGTGCACTCGAAGCTGACGTTGTTGTTGAATCCACTGGCTTCTTCCTCACCGACGAACTTGCTCGCAAGCATATCCAGGCTGGTGCTAAGAAGGTTATCATGTCCGCTCCTTCCAAGGATGCAACTCCGATGTTCGTATACGGTGTAAACCACACCACATACGCTGGTCAGGACATCATCTCCAACGCTTCCTGCACAACTAACTGCTTGGCTCCGATTTCCAAGGTTCTTGACGAAAAGTTCGGCATCGTTCGTGGCCTCATGACCACCGTTCACGCTGCAACTGCTACTCAGAAGACTGTTGACGGCCCTTCCATGAAGGACTGGCGCGGTGGCCGTGGCATCCTCGAAAACATCATCCCGTCTTCTACAGGTGCTGCAAAGGCTGTTGGTAAGGTTCTCCCGCAGCTCAACGGTAAGCTCACTGGTATGTCCCTCCGCGTTCCTACCTCTGACGTTTCCTTCGTTGACCTCACTGCAGAACTCAAGACTGCTGCAACATACGAAGAAATCTGCGCAGCTATGAAGGAAGCTTCTGAAAAGTGCGTTTGCGACGGCGGCCTCAAGGGTATCCTCGGTTACACCGACGAAGCACTCGTTTCTACAGACTTCCGTAACGATTCCCGCACCTCTATCTTCGACGTTAAGGCTGGTATCCAGCTTGACCCGACCTTCGTAAAGGTTTGCGCTTGGTACGATAATGAATGGGGCTATTCCAACAAGGTTTGCGAAATGGCCAAGGTCATTACCGCTAAGTAATTTCTGTTAAAACAGAATTTATTTAAGGGAACCCTCGTTGAAAAACGAGGGTTTCTTTTTGTATGTGGAATGTGTCACAAGCCTCTTGCATCTTAACCTGTCATTGCGAGCCGTAGGCGAAGCAATCCAGAGCATAGCTTTTCAGTGTTGCTGGATGGCCGCGCGTTGCTCGTCATGACACGGGAAATTACAATTGTCTAGTCTCTGTCCTCTGTAATCTGTTCTCTTACCAGTCATTGCGCTCATTCCCTAAAAAATGTATCTTTCCCTTGAAGGAGCATTTTATGGCATTCTCTAAGAAGTCTTTTGTATTTGGTTTTGTTTCACTTGCTGCCTTGGGCCTTGTGGCCTGCGGTGATGATAGTGGCAATGGTTTTGCCCCGACAAATGGAGATCAGGTTGGCTCCATATATGAGCTTGGGCAATGCTCTGCAGAAAGGGAAGGGATATCTGTCTTGGTTACCGGTGAGAATACCTATTACCTCTGTACTTCGTCGGAATGGAAGCCCGTAGCCGAATACAATGGCCCGGTTTCGTCCTCAACTTTGACACCCTCGTCCTCTTCAACTCCGACCGAGGATCTCGGCAGTTCTTCCAGCGTCAAGGACCCTGAACAGGTTGATGGTTCTTCCTCTAGTGTCATTGCGAGCGAAGCGAAGCAATCCAGTAGTTCTGTAGTAAGTTCCAGCTCAGTAACCTCCTCTAGTTCTGTGGAGTCATCGTCATCCTCAGCCCCGACCGAGGATCTTGGCAGTTCTTCCAGCGTCAAGGACC
>DCGZ01000159.1:35269-35425 GCA_002314675.1 Fibrobacter sp. UBA1765
ACAAGACCGTCACCATCGGCACTCAAACCTGGATGGCCGAGAATTTGAACTACGACCCGGGCGATGTATCTGACATGGGCGATTACGCATGGAGCGGCTGCTATGAAAACGAAAGTGCAAACTGTTCCAAGTACGGTCGCCTCTACACCTGGGAAG
>DCGZ01000003.1:0-26150 GCA_002314675.1 Fibrobacter sp. UBA1765
CCTTCTGCTGTTCGTCATCGAACCATGTGCCGTAAAGGCGCTTGAAGATCCACTGGGTCCACTTGTAGTACTTCGGGTCAGTGGTGTTCACTTCCTTTTCCCAGTCGTAGCTGAGGCCAAGGCGCTGGATCTGACGGCGGAAATTGTCGCAGTTCTTCTTGGTGGTAATTGCCGGGTGTGTACCGGTCTGGATTGCATACTGTTCAGCAGGGAGACCGAAGGCATCCCAGCCCATAGGGTGCAAAACATTAAAGCCCTTGGAACGCTTGTAGCGGCAAATGATATCCGTTGCGGTGTAGCCTTCCGGGTGGCCAACATGGAGGCCAGCGCCACTTGGGTACGGGAACATATCCAAGCAATAGAACTTTGGCTTGGACTGGTCGGTGCCAGTCTTGAAGGTCTGATGTTCAGCCCAGTAAGCCTGCCACTTGGTTTCAATTTCTTGCGGATTATACTTTGCCATTATTTTGAACCTCGGAATATTCCTGCCAGACGAGAGACGAGAGACGAGAGACGAGAGATATTCAAGCCTGTCGCAGTTCACCGATTCACGTTTGACAAAACAATCGTTAAATTTTTCGCTCGCAAATCTAGAAATTTTTTGGCGTTACGGCAGCTTCGCAGCCGTCGCTCCCTTGCGTTATAAGGTTTGCGCCACACATGCACCCTTCCACAGCCACGCAAACCTTTCCGTTCAGCCTTTGCGGAGCTAACAAAAATTCCACTCGCAAACAAGAGCTCCGCAAAGTCCGAACACATACGTGCCGCGATCGCTAACGCAAATGCAAAGCTAAGCACAAAATCAACTTACGTAAAATGTTTAAAAACAATGTTAAATTCATTATTTTTTAAGCATGATTTCCATATAGTATTATACAATAGTATAATACTTTATGTAAACCATCTTAACTTTTACGACAAAAATTTACACTTAAAAAAGTTATACTTCTACCACACATATTGCTTACAGCTTTTACTATTTCTTAAACAAACAGTTCCCAAAAATCCAAAAAAAAGGAAATCGCAAAATGCCAAATCGTTTAAGAGACATTCTCGCACTTGTAAGTAATAAAAACTCTCTACAAGACAATACAAGAACAACCCTTACTGGTTTTAGAAGTTACACAAACGCACTCACGGCTCCAGAGCCTACATTCAAACCAATGCAAGTAAATTCATACAGATTTGATAGGCCAGGACTCGACACACTAAAATTTTTCCCAGCCGATACAATTGACGACGTATGCCAAAAATTATTAGGAAAGACCTCAAACGCAATGATGGAAGGTTGCACATGGCAATACCCACCAACAAACAAGCAAATTCTTAATGGGAAAATAATTGATAGAGGACCGTCAATCACATATCTCAACGAAGACTGGAAAAAAGGTGATCTTCAAAATGGGAAAAACCACGAAAATGATCATAAACGCATTGTTACAGCTAAACAAGCATTTTTTTTTGCTCTAAAAAAACGCCAGGACGAACACAAAACAATTCCTTCGGAAAAACAAATATTATTTTTTCAAAATCGATTATCAAAAATAGATTCCCTACTAGATGCAAATGAACATGCTGAATACGATAAAGAAGGGGGTGTTACCCTACAAAGAAATTCAAATGTATCTCAAGATGTGCAAAAAGTTCTAGATGATTTCAACCAGCTTTTAAAAAGGATAGACAATGATTAAGCAAATTCTTTTTATTCTTTCTATTTGCATTTTTGCCAAGGCAAATCCATACGAAAGTTCAGCAAACCTTTTTAAAGCTGAAGAGTTTCAAGATAGCATAGAAATTTCAAGCACGGCCTTCCACAATTACAAAGGCGAAGGCGCAGGCTGTTTCAGCCAAGATTTGCCAAATTATGGCTATTATCGCTTATCGCCCGAGATCCGTTCTTTTTTACAAACATTTTTCAAGTTTGAAAAAGATGGTTCTGTCATTTTCAAATACGTATTATCCTTTGACAACGAAAAAAAGAATGAAGTCCAATGTCCTCAATCATTTGAAAAACAAGACAACAGATGTATAATGGAAAAATATTTTTTCAAAATAGAACCAGGCAAAAAATGGATATACAGAATTCCAAAAGATAAAGGCATCTACGAATCCTCCATACTTTTTATTCGCAGCGAGAGTAATTCCGCCAAACATCCTATTTACATTTTTTACCAATACAACGAACAAACAAAAACACATCACCAAGGTGTTGGCTACGAAAGATCAAACTCCACAGAAAGCTGTAACAAAGGTTTTTCACAAAGTCTTACAGAACTACCGCTCAATGGTAGAAAAGGGACGTTTTGTTTATACGAATTTCCACTTCCTGACATACCTTTAGAAACAGACTAATTTTCCCTCTTGTCACCGCAAGCAGCCAATTGGTATATCGCAATAAAAAAGAGAGGTGTACCATGCCACAAGAAAAATGCTGCAACACTTGGCACGTCATTTTCATCACAATCGCCGCAGCCATCGGAGGCTTTTTATTCGGCTTTGATTCTTCCGTAATCAACGGGGCAAATGCGGCTTTAAAAATTCATTTTAGTGCAACGGACTTTGAGCTCGCCTGGGCCGTATCGCTCACGTTAATCGGAGCAGCCGCCGGTGCATTTTTTGCAGGGCGCATCGCAGACCGTTTTGGTAGAACATCCTGCATGTTCGCTGCCGCAATATTATTTATCGCAAGCGCTGTCGGTTCCGGCATTCCATTTTGCATTTACGACTTTATCCTCTGGCGGCTCGTCGGCGGCATCGCCATGGGCATTGCAAGCATCATCGCGCCAATCTACATTGCAGAAACCGCTCCGGCACATTTGCGCGGACGTCTAGGCTCCATGCAGCAACTAGCCATTGTCATCGGCATATTTGCAGCACTCCTTTCAAACTACATTCTTGTTAAAATGGCAGGCTCTGCAACAAACCTTTTAATAGACAATTACAAGGCTTGGCAAATCATGTTCTGGGTCGAGCTAATCCCAGCCTCGCTATATGCAATTGCATCGCTAGCGCTCCCAGAATCGCCACGCTACCTTGTACAAAAAGGCAGAATTGCAGACGCAAAAAAAGTTCTTGAAAAAATAGCACCTCAAAACGTTGATCAAGAAGTTGACGCAATCGCAAATTCTTTTCACAATTCGCATCGTTCCAGGTTCCGCGACCTTTTTGAATATACCTTTGAAAGCAAGCGCCTTTTACCAATTGTCTCTGCCGGGCTCGGTCTTGCAATACTCCAGCAGTTCGTGGGCATCAATGTAATATTCTACTACGGAACAATGCTTTGGCAAAGCGTCGGATTTTCAGAAAGCAATTCCTTTTTCTTCAGTCTCTTTAGCAGCGCCATCAACCTTGTCATGACAATTGTCGCAATTTCTCTTATAGACAAAGTTGGGCGAAAACCATTACTGTTAACAGGCAGCATCGGCATGTCCATAACACTTGTCACACTCGGAATATGTTTTTTCATCGGATTAAACACGTGCTCATTCTGCGGCCCAATTGCCTTAATCGCTGCAAATTTATACGTTGCATTTTTTGCAGCTACCTGGGGCCCAGTCATGTGGGTGATGCTTGGAGAAATGTTCAACAACAGAATCCGCGCAATCGCAATTTCTGTTTGCGGTCTTGTGCAATGGCTCGCAAATTTTATTGTAACCTGGAGTTTCCCTATTCTCAGCGGCAATCACGGCATTGGCATTGGAGCAACCTACCTAATTTATGCAATCTTTGCAATTTTCAGTTTCTTCTTCGTATTAATATTCATTGAAGAAACCAAGGGTAAAAAGCTCGAAGACATGTAACAAGGGGCATTATTGCTGCATGTGGTACTAAATTCACCTTTGTTCCCAGTTTAGTACCACAGCAACATGCAAAACAAAGCAACTATCCTAAATTTCTACCAAAAGATAGTACCAAACACACTTCAAAACACTATTTAGTACCTCAGCAACACATATAGCAGAAAGAAAAAAGCCCTATTCCAAGTTGGATGGTCCATAATGATCTTTTTTATGGTTTCCACGAATCAATCTTTATATATTCAGTTGTACAAGAGTTTATTTTCTTTCTCCTCCTAAAACAAATGCCGGTCCCAGGGAAACCTGTGGGCCGGCATTTGTATTTTTACCCCCTCATTTACAGACACCTTACAGTGCTGCAAAAACGATCCGCGTTTAATTTTGTTATTTTTTGTCATAAACAAAACAATAGTCGAAAGCTTTACCGTTTTTGCAGTAAAGCTACAGTCAACAAGGAATTTTTATGTCAGAAAACACACGCCCAGTTCGCGTCCGCTTTGCTCCAAGCCCAACAGGTTACCTCCATGTTGGCGGCGCACGCACCGCAATCTACAACTACTTCTTTGCAAAGGCCATGGGCGGCACGTTCTACCTACGTATCGAAGATACCGACCGTAAGCGCTACAACGAAACAGCGCTCCACGACCTTATGCGCGACCTCAAGTGGCTCGGTCTCCAGTGGGACGAAGGTCCAGGTTGCGAAAAGGACTGCGGCCCATACTTCCAGAGCGAGCGCTTGAGCATTTACCACGAACAGATCAAGACCCTTTTGGACAAGGGTTGCGCCTATTACTGCTTCTGCACCGAAGAACGCCTTCAGGAAGTTCGCGCAGAACAGGAAAAGGCTGGCGTTTCTGTAACTGGTTACGACCGCCATTGCCGTAATATTCCTCGCGAAGAAGCCGAAGCACGCATTGCTGCAGGCGAAAAGGCAGTGATCCGCTTCAAGGTTCCAGAAACTGGCGTAACAGAATTTGACGACATGATCCGTGGCCACATCAGCTACCAGAACGAAGTTCTTGACGACCTCGTTCTTATCAAGCGCGACGGCTACCCGACTTACCACTTTGCAAGCGTTGTCGATGACCATCTCATGGGCACATCCCACGTTCTCCGTGGCGACGAATGGATCAGCTCCACTCCTAAGCACGAACTCCTTTACAAGGCATTCGGCTGGGAACCACCTGTATGGTGCCACCTGCCGGTGATTCTCGACAAGAACGGCGGCAAGCTTTCTAAGCGCAAGGGCGCAGCTTCCGTTGGCGACTTCCGCGATCTCGGCTACTTGCCAGAAACTCTCGTGAACTACCTCGCTCTCCTCGGCTGGAACCCAGGTGACGACCGCGAAGTCATGAGCGTAAAGGAAATGATCGACTGCTTCACTTTGGAACGCATCAACCCGAAGCCGGCAAGCTTCGACGAAAAGAAGCTCCAGTGGATGAACGGCCAGCACATTCATGTATGCGACGACGCAATGCTCCTTGCAATCATGAAGGAAGGCCTTGCAGCAAAGGGCTTTGACCTGAGTAACGAACCGGAAGCACGCCTCCTTGAAATTGTAAAGCAGCTCAAGCCGCGCGCCCACTTTGTTCAGGACCTTGCAGAAATGTCAACATACTTCTTCAAGGCTCCAGAAACCTATGACGAAAAGGGCGCAAAGAAGCACTTCGGCGAAGGCTCCAAGGCTCTCTGCTCTCAGGTTCGCGACATGCTCGCCGCAATCGAAGACTTCAAGACTCCAGTGATCGAAAAGGAATTCTACGCCCTCGCAGAACGCATCGGCCACAAGGTCGGCGAACTCGTCGGTGCTCCGCGCCTTGCAGTTTCTGGCGTTACAGCAGGCCCAGGCCTCTGGGAACTCTTCGAACTTCTCGGCAAGGAAGAAACTCTCCGCCGTATCGACGTTGCACTTCCACTCATGGGGTAAATTAATAGACGAGAGAACGGGCCTTCGGCCCTACAGACGAAAGAGGATTGTTATTTTCCAACGTGTCGTCTGTAGGCTGTAGTCTGTCAACTGAGAGGTATGAGGTCGCTTCACTTTGAGGTCGATGCTTCGCATCTAGAGGTATGAGGTATTGTAATTAGCTTTTCCTCTAGGCGCATAGCGCCGACCCCACACCTCAAAGCACCGAAGGTGCGTGCCTCATACCAGTCTTCTTTCTTGCATCTTAACAGTCATCACGAGCAACACAAAGTGATCCAGAACATAACCCTAGATTGCCACGCTACGCTCGCAATGACAAGGAAAACCTCAATCTCCTGACTCCTGTCACTGACTCCTATTTTCTGTCCTCTGTTTTCTGTCCTCTTGTTTCTAGTTTCTAATTCATGAACAAAGAATTTTCGTATAGAATAACTGAAGAATCCCTCTTCTGCAGACGCTGCCAAATGCAGCGCGTGCACGGCGTTTACGCCGAAGAGGCTTATTCTATGCACGGTGGACTTTTGCCAAAGATTCCGCTGCTTTGTGAATGCGACTTTTGCAAAACGCAATTTCTTGCATTTTCTCAAGAATTTGCCTTTGTTCAAAACGAATGCATAGACCAGGACTACGCTAAGATCCCGGGCAAAAACCGCCTGTTTCCCGGCAACTGGATTTACCTAATCGGAGCTCCTCGCCCCGGTAAAATAAAGCGCATTACAACAAGCCATGGCGTAAAAAACATCACCATAGACTTTGGCTACGGAACAGAACAAACCGTAGATATCACGGAACAGGACCCGACTCAAAACGAGGAATCGCCGAGAGGCTACCGTCTGCTCCCTGCGCAATGTGGCGAAACCTTGATTGGCGATAACATTTACCATGTATTTCGTCACATGTTTGGAAAGGCTATCGGCATGGTGCAGGATGTCGACATTGACAAGCTCGTAGTGCAGCTTGAAAACGGGACGATTCTCTTTATGACGCTCCCAGAAGAATGTCAGCCGCTACCAAACATTCGCTTGCAAGAAACAGTCAAGGGCAAACTCCAGGACCTGTCTCCTCGCATACGCGATTCCATAAAGTTTGAAGTCCGTCATGGCATTCTACAGGCTAACGGCATCGTTCGCTCTCTTGCAGACCGTCGAAAGATTCAAACCATATTCAATTCAATCAAGGCACTACGCGGTACAATAAACCATATAAAGGTTGAACCCGAAAAGTTCATAAGCGACACAGAACTTTTAGACGCAGTTCACAAGGTCTTTGAAAACACCCGCAACAAGGACTTCGCCTACTACAAGCCTTCTGTCAACAGCAGTAAAGTTACAGTCAAAATAGGCTACTACAAAGAAAGCGCCATTACCCATTTTGAAAACGAGCTTGAAAACTTGCAGGGCGTGCAGGAACTGACCATATTGCCCGAATTTGTTCAGGAGCCGACTGCCGAAGAATGCCGAAAAATGCGCGACGCAGAATCCATTTGCAAAAGCCAGGCCGGAAAAGATTGCAAGATCCGGGTAACATTTGCCGAAGGCCGCCTTGTACTTTCCGGGCGCGTGAATTCGCTCCTGCAAAAGCGACTTATACAGTTCCAGATAGTAAAGTTCCCATGGAACCTGGCAAGTGTCGAAAACAATTTAAGAATAGTACCATAACGGAGTATATATGTCTAGATCAACATACGATAAGTACAATGGGCTGAAAGAATTCCTTACCGCAGGTAAGCACACCATTGACGAGTGCGCCATCTTCATGGACCAGGACAAGCGTACAGCTTACCGTGCCATCAAGGCTCTCAAAAAGGAACCAACATTCCGCCAAGAAAAGCGCGGCCGCCAGGCATTCTTCTATATGGAAGATATCACCAAGAGCGAAAACGCAGAACTTATCCAGAACCTTGAAAAGATCATGAAAGCTTCTAACGGCACCGCCCAGGAAGCCCGCTTGACAGGTCCACTCCAAAAGCTAATCGACAAGCTCAAGAAACGCGATGAGGCCGCCCTCCCGGATGCAATTTTCATAAACAACGACCTTGTAATTGACCTTGGCCCGTTTGCCGCCTGCGACTTTGAAAAGGAGGCCGACAAGTACGACCGCTACTTGCAGGCAATCAAGTCAAACCAGAAAATCAAGATTGATTACCAGCATTCCGAAAACGGTGAAATCACAAAGTACACGCTTTGCCCGCTCAAGCTCATTATGCGAATCGACACGCTCTATCTTTACGCCGCCTATACAAACGACGAGGGCGTAGAATGCAAGCACCAGTTTGTATTCAACCAGATCAAGCGCATGTCCATCTTGAGCGAAACATTCACTCCGATTAAAGTCCGTACAACAGAACTCTACCGCCACGCATTTTCGAAGTGGATTCCCGACTTAAACAAGCTCCCTCCACAAGACATAGTTCTCGAAGCTACCACAAACTGGAGCAAGGCCCTATTCAGCCGTGCAAACTTCTCTTCCGAGGAGCAGGGCAAGTTTGTCGAACGTAACGGCAAGGCATTCCTCGAAATGAACCTTTCCGTTACTCCAGATTTCAAGTCCTGGTTGTTCGGCCTTTTGGACGCCGTAAAGATCCACAAGCCGGAATCCCTTAAAAAGGATGCAGAAGACTATTTGAACGCGGCTCTCAAAGCCTTCAAATAATCTATAAAGGCCTTGAATAATCAGGTTTCTTTTTTCTGTATACTGAGCATATGTTATCTACCAACCTTTCAGACTACAACTTCGAGTTCCCAAAGGAACTCATTGCAGACCGTACAGCAGGCAAGGGCAAGACCCATATTCTACACTGCCCAAAAGACGGTGGAGAGCGCAAGATTTTAAACGCTCCACAAATTGTAGACTTGTTCAAGCCGGGTGACTGCCTGGTTGTCAACAACACCAAGGTGATTCCTGCTCGCCTATACGGCGAAACACAGCACGGCGGCAAAATCGAAACCTTGCTAGTGCAGGCCTTGATACCAGCAGAAACCGGCGAAGCCCGCTGGGTAGGTTTTGTAAAGCCGGGCAAGGCATTCCCAATAGGCCGCGAGGTTACACTTGCCGGCGTAAAGGCGACTGTCGAAGAAATCAAGGAAGACGGCGAACGCGTTTTGCGTTTCGCAATCACCCCAGCAGAGCTTGAAGACGTAATGAACGCACAGGGCCATGTGCCGCTGCCGCCGTATATTAACCGTCCAGACGACGATGACGACAAGAAGTCGTACCAGACAATCTTTGCAAAATATTCAGGCGCAGTGGCTGCACCAACAGCAAGTTTGCACTTTAGCGAGCAGATGCTTTCTGACCTCAAGGCAAAGGGCGTGCATGTTGCAGAAGTCACGCTCCATGTTGGCCCCGGCACATTCCAGAACATTGCGGTAGAAGATTTTACGCAGCACAAGATGCACGGAGAGTTCTACGAGCTCACTGCAGAAAACGCAGAAATCATCAACAAGGCAAAGGCTGCAGGCGGTCGCATTGTAACTGTCGGTACAACCAGCACGCGAGTCGTAGAAACCATCGCAGACGATAACGGGCACTTGCAAGCCCAAACGGGTGTCACCCACGCCTTCATCTACCCTGGATACCGCTACAAGGTCGTAGACGGGCTACTTACCAACTTCCATTGGCCAAAGAGTTCCCTGATTCTTTTAGTATCCGCATTGTACGGTCGCGAGAACACCCTTGCCGCCTACAAGATGGCTGTCGAAAACAGGCTAAAGCTGTTCAGCTACGGCGACGGCATGCTGATCTTGTAGAAGAAGCAAGAGCAAGACGCAAGATGCAAGAAGTCGCATTATAGCGCGTTTGTAATTTCACTAAATACAAAAAGACCTGCTTTTGAAGCAGGTCTTTTTAATGGTTCTAACCGCGATTAGTTTTCGTTGTTGTGCATTTCCATCTGTTCACGGTCCATTGTGTGCTGGAGGTATTCCTTAAAGTCACGGTCAATAGAAACACCGTCAAAGTCAGAAACGTCGTTCTCAAGCACGAACACAGCGCTCGGGTTATCGAGCCAGCCAATAACGTCAACGCCATCGAGGCTCATGGACTTGTCGCCAGCAGCCTGAGCAACATATTCGATCTTGGACTTAGGAACCCAACCCTGACCGCAGGAACCCTTAACGAGAACGTCAGTATCACCTTCCTTAAGGATCGTCATTTCGTCATTGAAGCCGGCCGTGCAAACAACGGAACCGCCACCAGCTTCCTTAGTCAATTCGACATCGCCCATCTTGGACTTGACCTTTTTAGCAGCGAAGGAAGAAGCGACCAATGCTGCAAGAACGAGAATCAATACTTTTTTCATACAAAAATCCTTAAATGCGTAGAAGCCATCTTCTACATTGTAGCCCAAATATATTCTTTATTTCACCACAAAGTCAACTTTTTTTCGCTAAATTCTGTAAATATGAGGAAATTTTTTGTTTGCATTTTGTTGATTGGCTTGATTTTAGGTGTTTATGGCTATTTTAGCCTAAAATCGAGGCTCGATTCCACCACTTTAAACAGCCAAAATGTGCTTGTAGAAATCCCCAAGGGGAGTTCAATAGCCAAGGTTTTGAGCATTTTGCAAGACAAGGGAGTCTGGCAAGACGAAGTTGCCTTTAAACTGTACTGCAAGACCGAAAAATGCGACCTGAAGGCCGGCGCATACGAAATAGCACCGAATATGGCGCTGCAGGAGCTTATCGAGCTGCTTTCTAGCGGCAAGACGGCAGTCCGCAAGGTAACGATTCCAGAAGGCCGCGCAACATGGGAAATTCCTTCATACCTTCGCAAGGCATTCCCGAACATAGACTCGACCAGGTGGGAAGGTCTGACCCACAACCCTAGCTTTGCAAAGTCCCTCGGGGTAAACGCAAACAGCCTTGAAGGGTACCTGCTGCCCGACACCTACCCGTTCCCGGTCAACGCCGACGAAGAAACGATCATAAGGCAAATGGTACAGGCGAACCTCAGACTCAAGTCCGAGATGGAAGCAAAGCAGAGCCCTGAATGGAAGAAGCTCGGAGGCTGGCACCAGGTGCTTACCCTTGCAAGCGTGGTCGAAGAAGAAACCGGCATGCCAGACGAGCGCCCCTTGATCGCCGGAGTGTTCCACAACAGGCTAGACATCGGTATGCCGCTTGGCGCAGACCCGACTGTCAGGTTCATTTTCAGAAATCTTACCGGACCAATCTACAAGAGCCAGTTGAATAGCGACAGCCCCTACAACACCCGCAAGTTCAAGGGACTTATGCCGGGCCCTGTTTCTAACCCTGGACGCAAGGCTATCGAAGCCGCACTGTTCCCTACAAAAACAAACATGCTCTTCTTTGTTGCAAAGGATGACGGATCGCACACGCACTTCTTCAGCAGCAACTTAAGCGACCACAACAAGTACAAGAACATTGCTGCAAAGAACCGCGGTGAATAGTTATTAGTTACTAGCTTCCTGCTCCCGACTCCTGTCGACTGAGAGGTACATTTTTATTAGCGGCTAGAAATCTAGAGACAAAGGGGGAAGGCCTTCCCCTCGCGCGCACTCCGTTGCTTGCTACCCCTTCTAGCGGGGGCACCCCGCAACGCCCCGCAAGCGTTCTTTACAAAAAAGGTTCGGCTTTCGCCGAACCTTTTTAGCAATTGCAGTAATGCAGATTACATAAAGTACCAGGTAGCAAACACCTTGGTCTTAAGACCAATGCTTGTGGTTCCATGTTCAATCTTCGCAGGAACAACGTCTTCATCCCACCAAGTGTGGGTAAAGCCAAGACCGAGCTGGCCTGCAAGTTCAAGGGACTTCACAACAGTTGCCTTTGCACCAAGCCATGCATCAATACCAAAGTGAGTCTGGTCTTCTTCGTTTGTGCCTAAACGGAGGTCACCTTCAACATAAAGCGGAAGAACGGAACGATTAAGAACCATACCGAAACCAGCACCGAGTTCAGCGCCCCAATTGCTATCGTCAAAGCTTGCACCGGCTTGTTCTGTAGACCAAGAATCGTAGTTAAAGCCGAGCAATCCTACAATAAACATATCTGAGTTCAAGTTGTAGACGATGCGGATTGCATTCAAACCGGTAAGCTCAGCGCCAATACCAAAGGTACCGTTTTCAGCAGCCGGGCGTGGCTTGGAAGCCTTTTTCTTAGCCTTCTTAGGTGCCGGAGCTTCGTCTTCTTCCTCTTCAGCTTCTACAACCTGCTTCTTAGAAGACTTCTGTACAGCTGGAGCTTCGTCTTCAGCTTCTTCTTCGTATACGACTTCTTCTTCTTCGTATTCGTCGTCTTGAGCATAGCTAAAACCAGCGAGGGAAAGAGCTGTGATTACAGCGAGAAAACACTTTTTCATTTTGACTCCTATTAAAAGTTTTCCTTAATATACTTAAATAAATAGTTTTACAGAGTTTACGCTCTGCAAATAGTTGCTTAACTCAGATCAATATTCAATTCCAATCTTCTTGATCAGGAACTTTCGAGCTTCTTCAGAAACCTTGCTGGCATCGTGTTCAACACCCATAAGAGCAGCATAAATACTGAACGGGCTTGCAGAGCCACCCATGTTGTTGCATGCAACCTTTGTTACAATGTTGCCATTTTCAATCGCCATGTCAAGAACCTGTTTGTTAAGGTCAAGTTCCTGGCCACGGTGGTTTGTTACAACCGGGAGCGTCTTGGAATTGAATTTTTCAAGCAAACCTTCCGGCATAACTTCTGGACGGAAACTGTACAGGATTGCCTTCGGGAAGTGATCCGAGAGCTTGTCCTTCATCGGTTCTATGCTTACAATTTCCATGCCCTGCGGGAACGGCCTGTTGAGAGTTTCCAAAAGCGTAGGCAACGCGCTTTCCGAAAGATCGAGTTTCTTGAGCAATTCTATACTGATGACTTCGCAATACGTTTCAAGCCCGAGCGGGAGCGCGCCAAGGTTCACGATGCGCGGCTTCGGGCTAAAGCCTTCACTGAACTTCACAGGAATGTCTGCACAGAAGAAGGTGCGTTCAAAGAATCCCATGGTGTTATGGTGCGGCAAAAAGCGGCTGATGCCTGTTTTCTTGAATGTAATCTTGTAACGGTATGCAGCGCCCTGCTTTGGCTTGCGGCTTTCCACAAGCTTAATGATTTCTTCAGGAGTGCGACTTGGAGCCGCATGACGCACAGGTTTATCGGCCAGGTGGATTTCCTTGCCAAAGCCAGGGATACCGCACTTTTGGCAATCGCCCCATTTGCAGTTTGGAACAGGGGCGGAATCCGGCGTAAAGGCCTTTTCCCATTCACGGCGGAGGTACGCCTTCGTCGTTCCGGCATGAATAAAGTCCCACGGGAAAACGGATTCCTTTTCACGGGTCGCATAGATCCATGAAACATCGTAATTGTTTTCTTCAAAGACCTTCATCCAGCCTTCATAATTTACGCGCTGGCAATCGCTTTCAAATATCTGGCCATTCTTGTAGGCTGCATAAATCAAGTGAGAAAGGCTACGGTCACCGCGACTATAGAACGCCTCAAGCATTGAAGTTTCCCATGCAGCCCAGTTGATTTTTACATTCGGGTGCTTAAAGAAACGTTCACGCACATACTTGATATGCTTTAAAGCAGTTTCCTTGTCCATGAAAGGAGCCCACTGGAGGCCTGTAAACGCCTTTGGAATAAGGATGCCGATGCTTACTGAAATTTGGCAGCCGCGATTGTACTTGCGGCCTATCTTTACAAGGTTTTCAATCAACTTGCAAAATGCATCCATGTCTTCAAGGTTCTCGGTCGGGAACCCGATCATGGTATAGAGTTTGATCTTGTTGAACTTGCTGGAGAACGCGTGTTCCGCGGCATCGTACATATCCTGGTCGCTAATGGTCTTGTTGATCATCTTGCGGATTCGTTCAGAACCGGTTTCTGGAGCAAATGTCGCACTGCGACCGCCCTTCAATGCAGCAACCTTGCCAGCGAGCGTTTCTCCGAATGCATTCACACGAATACTTGGCAAAGAAACATCTACAGTATCAAAGAAAGGGTCATCGATAATAGAATCTGTAAGGGCTTCTACAGGCTTATAATCTGCTGTGGAAAGGCTAAGCAAACCAAGTTCGCGTTCACCAGTCGCCTTGATGCCAGCCTTTGCAATGTCGATAACATCATCCGGGTCAAGCTCACGACAAGGGCGGTACCAAATGCCCGCCTGGCAAAAACGGCAACCCTGCGCGCATCCTCGCATCACTTCTACGCTAAAGCGATTGTGCACGAGCGGCATGTTTGCAATCAAGTTCTTGATAGGGTAATTTTTCGGGTCCATCACAGGAATGAACTGGCGACGTACACCATTTGTCTTTTCGTAAGGGCCAGTTGCAGGTTCAACTGGCACGAGCTGCTTGAATTCGCCTTCACAAACAGGGCGAAGGCTCGGCACATAAACGCCATCGATTGCAGCAAGGCGCTTCAAGATTTCAAGGCGGCTTACGCCTTCCTTTCGAGCTTCACCAATGCAACGTGTTACCTTGATGATTACTTCTTCGCCATCACCAATCATGAAGGCATCAAAGAAATCTGCAACAGGTTCTGGGTTCGCCATGGCAGGGCCACCACCCACAACAATCGGATCATTTTCAGCACGATCGGCGCTAAAAGCAGGTACTTTTGCAAGTTCCAAAACATACGGAACATTCGTAAAATTCAGTTCCGTTTGCACGCTCATGCCGATGATTTCAAAGTCACGGACTGCGGAATAGCTTGCGTAAGTGTAAAGGGGAATATCTAAGCGACGCATTTCTGCAGCCATGTCATCCCATGGGGCAAAGCTAACTTCGCAAAGCAAATCCGGTTCACGATTTATAATCTGGTACAAAATGCGAATGCCGTTGTTTGACATGCCAATTTCGTATGTGTCCGGGAATACAAACGCAAAACGGGCCAGCATTTTAGACTGGTCCTTGATATAACTGTTTGCTTCGCCACCAATGTAACGAGCCGGGTTTTCAACAACAGGAAGGGCTTCGCCCAGTTTCTCAAAAATCGTGCGGTTATCTTTTGCCATGCACACAAATTTAGAAACTATTTAAACGGCAAAGCTTCCTTTTGAACCTAGTTTTTACTTATTAGTAAATCTTATAACTTTTAATGGTTCGCCATCAATCGCGATGCGCACAATGTAATGGCCCCTCGAGGTCTTGCCAAGGTCAAATGAGTTTTCCCCAATCCTTAAGGAACGGCTAAAGGAACACACCTTGTGACCAGCCAAGTCAAAGACCGCGATTTTAGCATTAGCATTGTTTTGTGCAGACACATGCAAAACATTGCCGTGAACAAATGCATTCAAGCCTTGCAATTTTGCGACAATCGCGTCAGTATCTTCTTCATCTCCACCAACCGGTTTTTCTACATCGCTACTGTCTTTCTTTTCAAGAGAATCCTTTGACGGCTCACCAACAACGCCATTCACGGCAATCCGAAGCAAATCTACTGCACTTTTTTCGCAAGTAAATCCAAGGCTCATTTCTGTTTTCGGCACACCCGCATTTACAGCGGTATACTTGTAAGACTTGCCATCTGGAGCAGTAACTGTCGAAGAATAAGTAAGAGTGTCGTTTGATCGTTTAACATTCATCACTACATCAGCATTTTGCATGATGCGAGAAAATTCTTCCCAAGTCCAATCATACTTATATTCAAAAGTTCCCAAATTATCTAATGCATAGGCATCAGCACGGAGAAGAGTAGTCTTGCCATCTGCAGTGGCGCGCACGATGTAGTTATCCCAGTTCTCCGAACCAGCACCGTTTCCATAGTTTCTGAAATTGAAAGTCACGTTAAAATCGCCGGTTACCTTGTAGTCGGAGCTCTTCAGGGCATTGAAGCCAGCGTTATAGACACCGCCTGCATCAAGGGTCCCCACAAAGACACGGTCCCCCTGGGAGCCGTAAGCGATGCGGCTTACATCTAAGTAGGCTGCGTCAACACCCAAGTAAATGTCATAATCGCCGGAAGGAGCGCTGGTAGCGGATACGCGATACACCAAAGCGCCTTCTACAAAGGCGTAAACGTTAATAACGCTTCCGTCCTTAACCGCACGGAGCTTTACCCTGGCGTTCTTGAACATGGCCTTGAACTTGCTCCAGTCAGTACCCCAGGAACCATAATAGCCCACAGAGCTTCCGCTAAAGGTTTCAACAGAATAGGCATCGGAGCGCAAATACCAAGTATTATCGCCATTCTTAAATGCAAGAACCCAGTTGTTCCAGTTTTCCTTTGCTTCCGTGTAGTTGGCAAAGTCAAACTCCGCAACGAAATCGCCAGATACGCTAACCTTGGCAAAATCATCATAGGCATCCCAGGCAGTCTTAAAGTCCTTGGTTCCAACAATTTTTGTTTCACCATAATATTTTGTTTCATTTACAGTTTCTGTCTTGGGAACACGATAGCCCCACAGAGCGCGGGAACCGTTCTTGTTCATGGCAGAGAAAGTAACCGTAACCTTGCCGATATCATTCTGGGACTGTTCCAGCACGACGCCTTCGTAGGTATCATTGTTCATTGCGAGAGTGATGTACTGACGGCCCTTTGCAAAGTCATATTTCCATGTACCTGCATAGGCTCCGCTCACAGAACCATCAGCGTTTAACTGCAAGTCCTTTTCTGTATTGATAGGGAACTTGCCATCTGCTTGCGCGTAAGGTTCGTGCATGATGATCTTGTATGCGCCAGCAATCTGAGATTCGTCAAATGCAGTTGCAGTCATGCCGAAACCAGTCTTATATTCAAACGGAGCTGCAACAATCCAACCCATCTTATTAAAGTACAGCTGGTGGGTTTCCACATTGTGCCAAGCCTGTCCGTTATCCATCTTGCGGTGGTAAACTAGGTACATGGAGCCATCTTCATCGCGAAGCAAAGAATTGTGACCATCTGCAATCTCGGCACTTCCGTCAGGCCAGAAACTCCACTTGTAATTCTGGATAATCGGAAATCCATGATCTGTCGTAAGGCCATAATTATAGATGTACTTACTAAAAAGTGCAGAGGTTCCATCTACATCAACATAGGGGCCCTTTACGTCCTTGCTGCGGAACACACGCATAGAATAACCGCCATCAGGACTATAGAAGCCATAACTGATAAACAGGTAGTAATAGCCGTTGCCGTCAGCATCCTTGAAGTATTGAATGTATGAACCTTCGCCGCTGACATAGTAGCCGCCGCCTACATGAATGCCCATGTACTGGTCGCTAGTCATGGCGCTCTTGAAGGCCGTGCCCTGCCACTTGGTTTCGTACTTGTAGCTGTAATCGCGAAGGCCTGTAGATTCGTCCAGCTTCAGCAAGAAGAGGCCGCCGCTCCAGGAGCCGTAAAGCATCCATAGAATGCCATCTTCATCATAGAAAACGTTAGGATCGATGGCGCTGACTCCGTAGCCGCCGTCCCACTTGCCCAGATTGGTAACGCCATTGTTTGCCATATAGTAGCGACTGTCGATGGTTGCAGAACCAGTCACCTTCTGATAATCAAGGTTGCCGGCCTTGCCCGCAGACTGAGTATCCATGCCGCCGTAAACCACTGTACCCACATATTCATAAGGGCCTTCAATCTTGTTTGAAGTATGGAGAACAATGGAACTCATCCAGTCGTCGCCATTGATAGATGTATAGAGGCACCACTTGCCCAGTTTCTTGTTCCAAATGATGTCTGGAGCCCACATGTTACCACCCACCGCTTCGCTGGTTTTATGGCCAGACCAATCGGCAGCCGCCTTGAAGGCCTCGTAAAAACTGTTGGTGGATTTTCCGCCCACGCTGAACTTCGGGGTAAATTCAGTCCAGTCCAGCATATTCTTGGAATAAGCCGCACCGTTCATGGTTCCAAAGATGTAGTAGAATTTTTCACGACTCTTGCCGGCATCATTTTCCGGGTACGAATTACCGGCAGCGTCCTTATAAACAATGACCACGGACGGGTCGTGAACCGCCACGGAACTTGCAAAAGCAAACGCAACAGTCAAAAGCAAAGAAAGTAGGAATTTCATAATTACCCCAATAAAACAATCCAACAAGCTAAAATTACCTTAATATTTGTAAAAAAGCAATAATGCCAAACATTGCGTTGTCAGCAGACAACGGATGAATCTTTCAAACTTGGATTGTTTTTTGCACAAATAAAAAAAGCGCGCCCAAGAGTAAAGGAGGAAAAGCTTTGGGCGCGCTACGAGGTTAGATCCTCAATGCCCTAAGTATATATTTTTTTGCGGGAAAAGCAAACTTTTTTTGAGAGAATTCAAAAGAGTGTATTAAATTCATACAAAAACAGGCTTTTGAGGCATAAATTTCTAATTTTACACAAAATTGCATGAGGTTTTTATGTGCGGAATAGTCGGTTACATCGGTTTCAGGGACGCACTCCCTATTTTGATCGAAGGCTTGAAGAAACTCGAATATCGAGGCTACGACAGCGCAGGCGTTTCCGTCATTTCTAGCGGCAGGCTCGAAACAGAACGCGCAGCCGGTAAAATCATCGCCCTCGAAGAAAAGCTCAAGTCAAGAAACATGCAGGGCTTTCTTGGCATTGGCCACACGCGCTGGGCTACCCATGGCGCACCGACCGAAAACAACGCCCATCCTCATACAAGCTTTGACGGCAAGATCGCCGTTGTCCATAACGGCATCATCGAAAACTACGCCGTGCTCAAGGCAAAGCTACAGGCAGAAGGCATTGAATTCAAGTCCGATACAGATACCGAAGTCATAGCGCACCTCATCGCCCGTTTTTACCAGGGTGATCTAAAAAAAGCCGTTATCCAAGCACTCGGCAAGCTTGAAGGTGCCTTTGGCATTGCGGTCATTTGCAAAGATGAACCAGACGTAATCATTGGTGCGCGTCGCGGATCCCCATTAATCTTTGGCATTGGCGAAGGTGGCGAATACTACCTAGCAAGTGACGTTTCTGCAATTGTCAACTACACGCAAAAGGTCGTGTACCTTGACGACAACGACATCGTTATCGCCAAGCGTTCTGGCTACACGCTCTTGAACTTGCACAGCCAAGTTGTTCAACGAGAAATCCAGGAAGTTGACTTTGATGTCGACTCCGTCGCTAAGGGCGGTTTCGAACACTTCATGCTCAAGGAAATCTTTGAACAGCCGACATCCCTCCGCGATACAATGCGTGGCCGCCTGCTCATTAGCGAAGGCATTGCAAAGCTTTCTGGCCTTGACGCAAATATCAAGGAATTGAGGACAATCAACCGCATCATCATCATTGCATGCGGAACAAGCTATTACGCCGGCATGGTCGGCGAATACATGATAGAAGACCTGGCTGGCGTTCCTGTCGAGGTGGAATACGCATCGGAATTCCGTTACCGCAACCCAATCATCAAGCCTGGTACCCTTGTAATTTGCATTTCACAGTCTGGCGAAACAGCAGATACGCTAGCGGCAATGAAGGAAGCTCAACACAAGGGAGCTACCGTTCTTGGCATTTGCAACGCGGTGGGTTCTTCTATTGCACGAAATTCAAATGGCGGTGTTTACCTGCATGCCGGCCCAGAAATCGGTGTAGCAAGTACAAAGGCATTCTCCGCCCAGGTACTCGTACTTTCCATGATTGCACTCCTGCTTGGCCGACAGCGCCGCGTTTCCTATGAACAGGGCATGGACCTTGCAACAGCAATCACAAAGATTCCAGACCTTGTTGAAGAAACGCTTAAGCAAAACGACAAGATCAAGGCCATCGCAGAAAAATACAAGGACGCAAAGAACTTCCTTTACCTGGGTCGTCATTACAACTACCCGGTCGCAATGGAAGGCGCACTCAAGCTCAAGGAAATCAGCTACATTCACGCAGAAGGTTACCCTGCAGCCGAAATGAAGCATGGTCCGATCGCTCTTATCGACGAAAACATGCCGGTCGTGGTAATCGCTCCACGAGATGCACTGTTCGACAAGATCGTTTCTAACGTTCGCGAAATCAAGGCGCGTGGAGGAAAGGTCATCGCAATAACCACGCAAGACTGCACCCCGCTTAACCAATTCGCAGACGAACTCATTTGCGTTCCTGCAACGACCCCGATGCTTATGCCAATGGTCACCTGCGTTCCATTGCAGTTGCTTGCATACCACATTGCAGTACTCCGCGGGAACAACGTCGACCAGCCTCGCAACCTCGCCAAGAGCGTAACTGTGGAGTAGCAGAGGACCGAGAACAGAGAACAGAATACAGGAGTCAGTGACAAGAATCAGGAGTCTGGAGTTGAAAGACGGAAACGAGTAACTAACAACTAATAATTCTTTAGAGATTAGGTTCTAGAAACTAGAGACTAAAAAACACTCATTTACATTCCCTAACCTCTAGCCTCTAATTTCTAACCTCTAAAAACTGGAAATCAACATTCACTAACCCCTAGATCCTAGCCCCTATACCCTATTCCCCATGCCTTTACCAGAAGAATACAAAGTACACATCGGCGTGTTTGACGGCCCTATGGATTTGCTCCTTTACGTGGTGCAAAAAAACGAGGTGCGTCCAGAAGCAATTTCCATTGCCGAAATTGCCGAACAGTATTTTGCATGGATGAAGGATTTAAGCCAGGCAGACCTTTCTGCCGCAGGCGATTTTTTGCTCATGGCAAGCCGCCTCATGGAACTCAAGGTTCGCGAGCTTCTACCGCGCGATGAACAGACTCCAGAGGAGGAACAGGAATTCGATGCTGACCGCGAAGCATTCATCAAGCAGATTTACGAATACCAGCGTTACAAGCAGGTCGCCCGCGAACTGCAAGAAATGGAAGAAGCAAACTTCGGGGCATTCTACCGCGGCAGACCGGAAAAACTTTTTTCAGATGAAGAAACACTTGCCGACGCAAACATCTGGCAACTGTTCAGGGCATACCAAAAGAGCCTTCGCACAGGTACCATAGAACATATCCACCATATCGAGCTGGACTATGTAACTATCGAAGACCGTCAACAGGCAATAAGCAACTACCTTGCCGTACATGGCCGAGCACTGTTTGATGAGCTTCTCGGAAACGACCCACACCCGATCCTTGCTACAGTTACATTCATGGCCCTCATGGAAATGATCAAGACCGACGAAGTCGTGTTCCGCCAGGGCGAGCCACTCGGGCCAATCTGGATCTACCGCAAAAAGAACAACGCCCAGTACGCTGATGAAATGGCAATGGAAACTTACTACCAGTCTCCTGATCCAGAATTCAAGCCAGGCCTGCTAGAAATCTTACGCAACCGCGAAAGCGTGCAGGCAAACCAGAAGGCGGCAACAATCGATGCCGTCATGCGTGAAGCCGTACTCTGGGCAACAAGCGGCCGCATAGTCCATGAAGACGATCTCATTGCAATGCTCGAAGGACGCTTAGCGATTTCTAATGCATCCCTAAACGATGAACAGCCTGCAGATCCGAACGATCCTAACGCTCCTAAGCAAGTAGACATTACACAGATTATCGAGCAGTCAAAGGCAGAACCCACTGCGGCATCCGATATGCAGCAAGGCGAAATGCAGCTGGAAGCAGAAACAGCTCCTAGCGAAAACACCGAAAGTGCCGTACCTGCGGACAATGGAATTTCAGAACCAGTTTCCTCAGAAAGTACTAGTGAAACTGCAGAAATTTCGCCAGATCAAGAAAATTCCTTGGCAGAGGATTTGTCCGCTGCACAAAACGCAGTCGATGACGCACTTACAGAAATCAAGCTAACAGAAAGTGCACTCGAAGAAAGCTTTGACGACCCTGCCGAAGAACTTGCAAGCGAAGAATCTCCAATAGACGAAACAGCCGTTGAAGAATCAGAAAAAGAAAAGCCAGCAGAACCTGCCGGCTTGAATCCAAACATGACTGAAGAAGAAATTGCAGAATTCATTAGGCGCGCCCAGGAATTCTACAACAGCGACAACTAATCGTTGCTACGCCCTCCCAAAAGCCCGGCCTTGTGAGCCCAGTAAAGAAGTTGCAAAATGGCAGTAATTGCCGCCGCAACGTATGTAAGGCCAGCAGCAAGCAAGACTCCAGAAACAGTATTGTATTCACGGCCTGGCTGCACAATCGATAGCCTTGCCAAGATCTTTTTTGCACGGGCAGAAGCGTCAAACTCAACCGGCACGGTAACAAGCGTAAAGAGCGTGGCACATGCAAAAAGCACAACGCCTACAACTGCAATTTCGTGGCCAAGAGTCGCGCTGTATGCGCCCATCACGATAATGCCAATAATCACAATCCATGGTCCAAGATTAGAACCGAGATTTGCCACAGGAACAAGGAACGAGCGAAGCCACATCGGAGCATACCCCTTTGCATGCTGAATCGCATGGCCAACCTCATGCGCAGCGACACCGGCAGCGCTCGCATTTACGCCATGGTAAACTTCCCTGGAAAGATTCAAGGTCTTGTTCAAGGGATTGTAATGGTCGCTCAAAAAGCCATGAGTTTCCTGAACAGTAACATCAGTAATGCCAGCGTCAGCAAGGATTGCACGGGCCACATCGGCACCGCAAAGGCCACTCTGGATTCTAACCTTTTGACCTGCCGAAAAACGAGTCTTGACAAGCAAAGACACCGAGCCCGAAAGAAACAGGGCAACAACCAAAATACCCATGTAAAGCGGATCAAAAATCATATTCAACTCCTTATAGCAAGAAAATACAATTTTCTACATAGGGAAATTAGATAAATAATCAAAAAAGGCAAGCCAATTCTACGCTTCAATCAAGTCTTTTGCAAAAGCCTCGATACGGCAAAACTCCGTCACATGATCTACACAAAAAAACTTTCCAAATCCATACATCTCTAGATATCGCCCTTGCCCGGGTGCCTATCGCGAAGCTTCAAAAGAATATAGCCCAAAATGCCATAACCAAGCGCCTGGCAAAGAAGCGCGTAAAGGTAATGCGAAATTTCCCAGAGGCTAGCGCCTAGCTGCTCTACGGCAAGCCACGCAGGCACTGCGTATGTACTTGGCACAAGGCAGCTAAGCCACTGCATCCATTCAGGCATGCTTGAACGCGGCCAGCTAAAGCCGCTCATGAACAGGAACGGAATCGAAAGGAACAAAAAGAACTGCATTGCAGATTCCCTACGTCTAAAAGCAAGGGAACACACGAATGCAAACGCAATCGTTGCTGGCAAAAAGCTTGCTGCAAAAGCGGCGATGGTCACGACATCGCCACGGCGCGGGAATTCGAACAAGGCATAAATAAAGTAATGGAATATCGCAATCCAAATGCAGTAATGCACAAAGAACGCAAAACCTCTTCCAATGTAACGCATCCAAGCAGGCGACTTTTCTTCAGGTAGATTTTTATGCCTCAGGAATTTTCTATTACGCCTCGGGCCGCCAAGCGTACAGGTGCCAACAATAATTGTCTGCTGTAAAATCAGCACGAGCACTGCAGGCACAACATAGTTTGCGTAGCCGCTAATTCCATTGAACATCGTCCTGAACTGTACCGGGAACGGATCTCGAATACTCTTTGCTTCAGCAAGGCTTAACCCTCTACTAAGCACAAGACGTTTTACCTTGATAGGCGCACTCAAGGTGGCGACGCAAGTTGCAAAGGCCGTTCCAATAGCACCATGGAGCATCACATAGGAACCATGCGTGTAAATGCCGACAGCAACGTTTTCGCCCCGCTGCACGCGACGTTCCATGTTTTCCGGAATGCGCATAATGCCGTACACACGCGTCTCTGCCATGGCAATTTCTGCACTATCCATATCGTCATACACAGCTACAACATCCAGCGACTGTGTCGATTGCGACATGCGCACAAGTTCACGCGACATCTTGCTGCCGTCAAGGTCAACAATCGCGACAGGCACCTTTGAAACAGTCTGGTTCAAATATGGTAACGGATAATAAACCGCATACAATCCAACAGCCACTACAACAAGCAGGAATACTGCCGGGTCACTAAAGAACAACTTCCATTCTCGAAGGATTACCGAGAGAAACGTCTTAATGCTTTTCATTACGCAATTTCTCCCATCTCATAAACATCAACAGTCCGCCAAGGAACAGCCAAAAGAACATCTTAACGCTCATGATCAAAATTTCATTGAATGCGGCACTGAACCCGAGCGTACCAAAAGTCATTATGGATTGCACCTTTAGAACATGCGTAAGCGGCAGTAAAAACGCATAGGCCTTCACAATCGTAGGCATCGCAAGAATCGGGAATGTCTGGCCGGTAAACGCAAAAGCAGGACCTCCTATTACGCCCGCGCCAGAACTAGCAATGCGCATGTTACCGGTAACAGCCACAAGCGTCATGCCAAAGAAAAGGCTTGTAAAAACCATTACACCCTGGGCCACAAAAACCGTATAGAATTCGCTCAAGTTCATTGGTGAAACCTGGTAACGCGTAAAGCAATACACCGCAAAGTATTCAAGCCAAAGAATCAAGCCACCAGGCAAAAGCAAGCCAAAGGCGAGCGCAAATCTGGAATTGCCCGCAGCCTGCAGCCACAGCAACATTTTATTTGCACGAATCGGAGCCGAAGTCGTATACACGCCAACAAGCATAGCCGCCAGGTTAAACAGTGCCGACAAAAGCCCAAGTCCAAGATAACCGATGTAATTCCCCGTCGGGTTTTCTACCGCATGAATTTCGCTTCGAATCGGGTCAGGCAGGTTCTTGAGCGTCATATAAGCACCAACGGTACCGACTGCCGCTCGAATTTCCTTTTGAAGCGTGTTGTTGATCAGCAGCGACTGTGCATTCGTATAGACTGGTATCAATGGAGATTCATAGCGCATAGCGCGCTTTTCAAGGTCCGGTTCAAGCACCACGATTGCATAGATATCGCCATGACGCATTTTGCTTGCGCATTCCTCCAAGTCAAGGCAAATCGCGCCCACTTCCATTACAGGGCTAGTTTCAATGGCTCGGGTAATACGTTCAGCAAGCCTAGAATCAGCACCCTTGCGAACAACGCCAACAGGCAAATGCAAAAGGGTCTGCGCACTCAGCAGTTCTATCATGAACACAGAAACAAGCACAGGAAGCACAACCATAATCACCCATAAAAATGGGCGACGGTATTCAAGCTTCACGACATTCCAAAACTTATTCATAAATTATTCAGATGACAGAAATAAGAGGACAGAGGACAGAGAACAGGAGTCAGTGACAGGAGTCAGGAGATTGAGGTTTTCCTTGTCATTGCGAGCGTAGCGTGGCAATCTAGGGTTATGTTCTGGATCACTTTGCGTTGCTCGTGATGACAAGATTAGAGACAAGACAGAAGGAAGTAGGAAAACGTAAGACGGAAGACGTAAGACGGAAGACGGAAACGAGTAACTAACAACTAATAACCAAAAAAAATCTCTCGTCTGTAGGCACGTAGTGCCGTTCTTTCGTCTAACTCTAACCCCTAGATCCTATTTCCCCAATTCACTCATCGGGAGCAAAACAGTCATGCCTGGGCGCAAATCCTTAACAGGCTTCTTTGGGCGCATACGAATTTCAAAAGTCTTCAGGTCAAATCCTCCACTCTCCTTGCTGCTACGCCATGTAGCATAGTCACCTGCTGCGGCTATGTAATAGACTTCCATTTCGACCGGTAAGCGACCAAGCGCAGGTACAATCACGAACAGGCTCTTTCCTTTCTGAATATGCACAAGCAAATCTTCACGGACATTGAAAATAGCCCATGCATCATTCATATCGGTAACGGCAGCTACGGGCATGCCTGCGCCAACGACTTCACCTTCTTCTGCAGACTTCAATGTGATTTCGCCATCAATCGGGGCGATAATCTTTGTTTCTTCAAGGTAGGCATCCACTTCCTGGTTTGCTCCTTGTGCTTGTAATACAAGCGCATTTGCAGCGGCCTTGTCTTCGTTACGTGCACCGGTTTGAGCCATTTCATACTGTGCCCTTGCTGCCGCGGCGGCGCTTGCGCTTGCCTTCATCTGGGTTTCCGCCTCATCACGTTTTTGCAGCGGAAGCACGCCCTGGTCATAAAGCTTCTGCACACGGTCGTAAGTTGACTTAGCAAGGTTTGCAGCATCTTGAGCGCGGTCGGCCATAGCCTTTGCGGCGGCAATTTCTTCAGCGCGAGCACCAGTCTGTGCCTTACTTGCCTGGGCCTTTGCGGCAGCGAGCGCGCCCTTTGCCTGAGTCTTCTTCGCGGCAATTTCGGGGCTATAAAGAACAGCGACCAAGTCCCCCTTCTTTACATTGTCGCCTTCACGAATAAAAATCCGTTCCAGGCGGCCAGGGACCTTCCCGGCAATCATTACACGACGTGCTTCCACCTGTCCCTGCAAATATGCAATTTCAGGCTCAGTTGCAAAATCACGCAAATGATGCAAACCTAGCATCATAAGGGCAATAATTGCCAAACCAAAAACAATCTTTACAATGTACTTTAGAACTTTCATATTATCCTTTATTTAGAAGCCAGAAAACAGGAGTCAGGTCGCACCTTCGGTGCTTTGAGGCGTGAGGTCGTCGCTT
>DCGZ01000003.1:26164-33172 GCA_002314675.1 Fibrobacter sp. UBA1765
GCGCCTAGAGGAAATGTTGTAGTCAGTCGGCTGTAGGCTGTCGTCAGAAATTGTAATTTCCCATGCCATTATCAATTCATAATTCTGCATTCTTAATTATCAAAGCCTTTCAGTCGACAGACGTCAGCAACAGCCGACAACACAGGAAATCAACATTCTCTAGATCCTAATCCCTAAATCCTTATAACTATTTCACCATTTCTCCAATTCTTGAAATTTCACCGGAAGCATTCAGCAAGCCGATCCAAGCCATCAGGGCATCATAATTTGCCTTGAGTTCTGCGATGCGCAAGCGTGAAAGCGAAAATTCAGCATCTACAATATCGAGGCTTGTCGCAAGCCCAGCTTCATACGCCTGCGTCTGGCTACGCAAAGATTCAGTCGCAAGTTCCTTGGTCTTGCCAAGACTTTGGAGCTTGCCTCTTGCATAGTCAAGTTCACGATACTGTTTTTCTACAAGCAAACCGATATCTTCCTGGATCTGAGCTTCCATATAGGTAAGCGAACGCTCAGTCGACTTAGCCTTGCTAACCTTCGAAGCCGTTTCTCCGCCCTTAAAGAGAACCCAGTTCATTTGCAAACCCACAGCCCATTCAGGTTCCAAAAGGGTCAGGTCTCTTGTATAAAGTTCCTTGTAGCCAAACAACGCCAAGGTCGGCCAGTAATCGCCTCTTGCAACAGTCACCGCGCGGGCACTACGCTTTTTCTGTACCCTAAGCTGGCGAAGCGCCGGGTGGTTCTTTACGGCACGTTCCTTCCAAACATCCAGTGACTCGTAATTTTCAGGGAGCGTTATCGGCGTAACCGCAGAAATCGCCGTGTCCCCGTGCACGCTATTTGCAAGGGCAAGGCGGGCAAGCGAAGCGTTTCTCAATGCATTATCCCTTTCAGTTTCAGCCTCGGAGTATGCAACCTCAGCACGTAGGCGCTCCGCATAAGACATCTGACCGCCCTCTTCAAGCTCCTTAGCCCGCTTCAGGTGCGCTTCCATGTTTGCAAGCGATTCCTCGCGAAGCTTGACCATTTCTTCGGCCATGCGAAGTGTAAAATAGCGTTCGCACACTTCAACAAGAACATTGTTTTCGGCCATATCAAATTCGGCCTGCTTCGCTTCCTTGTTTTCGTCAGCCGCCTTGTACGCAGACCAGATCTTTCCGCCCGTAAAAATAGGCCAAACGACAGTTGCGCGCAAATTAAAGAACAGATCGTCCTGAACTTTAGTTTCAAAGCTCGGCAGTTTTTCATCAAGAGTACTGTAGCCAATCTGCCTTGCGTTTTCCTGAGCATATTTCGTTGCCGCCTGGTCAGCAACGCCTGCCGCAACCGCTTCATCGGCTCCACCGGCTAGCGCCTGCTGGTAAGCCTTTTGGTACGCCCCCTTGTAGGCACTCAAATAATATGCGGAATATGGACTTTCCGCTTCGGCAGAATGAATTCCAAGCATTGCCGTGCGAATCGGGTTCAAGTCAATTACAATCGGGTCATCAATCTTAGTTACACGACCAGAAATGGAAAGTTCCGGCAAAAACCTGGAACGGGCTTCTGTACGCTCGCTTTCAGCAGCATCAAGACTTGTCTTTTCCCTTTGAATCTTCGGGTTATTTGCACGAGCCTTCGAAATTGCCTCAGAAAGCGATAGCGATTCAGCCATCACCAGAGAAGACAGCAACAAACCAGCAAAAACAATTCTAGACATACCTGTTCAAGATTTCAATTTTCAACTACTGTAAAGATAGCAAAACCGACTACAATAAATGAATGACTATTCATTCATTTATGTTCAACAAAACTTATTTTTCAAATACAAAGAAGGGTTCCGAAAAACCGGAACCCTTCTTATATCCATTACTAATGGTATTAGAAACGGAAGTGAGCGAAAGCCTTGTTAGCTTCTGCCATCTTGTGGGTATCGTTCTTCTTACGAACAGCGTTACCTTCATTGTTCTTTGCAGAAATGAGTTCTGCAGCAAGGCGTGTAGCCATATCCGGTTCTGTACGCTTACGAGCAGCGTCAAGCAACCAGCGAAGTGCGAGAGCCTTAGCACGTTCCGGAGCGACTTCCATCGGAACCTGGTAGTTTGCACCACCAACGCGACGGGTCTTGGTTTCCAAACGTGGCTTGATGTTTTCAAGGCAGATTTCGAACTTTTCAAGCGGAGTTTCAGTGCCTTCGAGCTTCTTATCGAGTACGTCAAGAGCAGTGTAAACAATGCGTTCTGCGATTGTCTTCTTACCTTCCTTAAGAACAACGCCTACGAGTTCTGTTACGAGAACAGACTTGTAACGTGGATCCGGGAGAACGTGACGACGGATGGTCTTTCTTCTTCTAGACATTTTCTACTTCCTTACTTCTTTGCCGGAGCGGCGCCTTTCTTCTTTACACCATACTTGGAACGACCGTTCTGACGACCGTTAACTGCCTGGGTATCAAGGGTACCACGGATAATATGGTAACGAACACCCGGAACATCCTTAACACGACCACCGCGGATAAGAACGATGGAGTGTTCCTGGAGGTTGTGGCCTTCACCTGGGATGTAAGCAGTAACTTCCATCTTGTTGGAAAGGCGTACACGAGCAATCTTACGAAGAGCGGAGTTCGGCTTCTTCGGGGTGCTGGTGTAAACACGGGTGCAAACGCCGCGCTTCTGCGGGCAAGACTTCAGAGCCGGGGAAGCGGTTCTGACGCTAACTTGTTCACGTCCCTTACGGACGAGCTGTTGAATGGTTGGCACAGTTATCTCCTAGATTTTGGAGTGCAAATATAGTTCATTTCCAGATAATTTCAAGACCTAATTCTTAAACATTACTGGATTCGTCTTCTTCGTTACTATCGAAATCGTTGTCATCAAGCATCTGGATGGCGTCTTCAGCATCATCAAATTCGCCAGCTGCCTGTCTACGACGATATTCTTCGGCCTCAGCCTCAGCATCGGAGTCGACGACTGAAATATTTCTAAGGTGACGGGCACCGGTACCGCAAGGAATCAGGCGGCCCATGATCACGTTTTCCTTCAAGCCGCAGAGCGGGTCAACACTGCCTTCAATGGAAGCGCGTGTAAGAATCTTTGTAGTTTCCTGGAAGGAAGCTGCAGAGATAAAGCTATCTGTTGCAAGAGAGGACTTTGTAATACCGAGAAGCATTGGATCTTCCTGAACAGGATTCTTGCCCTGTGCTTCCAATGCCTTGTTGATGGCACGGAGACGGGACTTAGAAATTTCTTCACCTGGCAGGAGTTCCGAATCACCCGGATCCTTCACCTTAACTTTGCGCATCATCTGGCGTACGATACATTCGATGTGTTTATCAGCAATTGACACACCCTGCAAGCGGTAAACCGCCTGGATTTCGTTCACCAAGTGACGCTGTACTTCTTCTGCACCTTGCACGCGGAGAATATCGTGAGGGTCAACGCTTCCCTCGCACAACTTCTGGCCTGCGCGCACACGGTCGCCCTCGTGTACGGAGAGGTGACGACCGCGCGGGATAAGCACGGTTTCCTCGAGCTGCAAACTTTCGTCCTTGATAATTACCTGCTGGTTGCCGCGAACTTCTTCACCATAGGTGACGAGACCATCGATTGGAACGATGATTGCGGCATTCTTCGGCACGCGAGCTTCGAAGAGTTCTGCGACGCGCGGAAGACCACCGGTAATATCCTTTGTCTTACCTACTGCACGCGGGAGCTTTGCAAGGACCTGGCCGACTTCTGCACGTTCACCTTCCTTGACTGCAAGGATTGCAGCATCAGGGAGCATGTAGTGGCCAACCTTGTCGCCAGCGGAGTTGAGAACAGTGATGGCCGGACGACGCTTACCACGCTTATCGCTAATGATAATCCATGTTTCAACGTCAGTCACTTCATCCTTTTCTACACGGTAGGTGACATTTTCCTGAAGGTCTTCAAACTTGATCTGACCTTCAACGTTACAAATAATCGGGCTGTTATACGGGTCCCATTCGAACATGCTGTCGCCCTTCTTAACCTTCTGCAAGTTGACGACATTGATGAAGGAACCATACGGAACCTGGTAACGACCCTTGTTAATGCCTGCTTCGTCGAAAATGACGAGTTCACCCATACGGCTTGTTACAACCTTATGGCCGTCATGTTCAACGGTATCGATGTTTTCAAGTTCGACATGGCCATCGACCAATGCCTTCTTGTCGCTTTCAACAGTAAGACGGCTGGAAGCACCACCGATATGGAATGTACGGAGAGTAAGCTGGGTACCCGGTTCACCGATGGACTGTGCTGCAAGCACGCCAACAGCTTCGCCAAGGTCAACTGGACGACCAGAAGAAAGCATACGGCCATAGCACTTGGCGCAAACACCTGTCGGGCATTCGCAAGTAAGCACGGAGCGCATCTTCACGTGTTCAATACCAGCATTCTCGATCTTTGGAATATCGCGTTCGGTAACGAGTTCGCCGGCAGCAACGATCACTTCGCCAGAAACCGGGTGCTTGATATCTTCAACCGGAGCACGGCCAAGGAGACGTTCGCCAAGGGCGATAATTGTATCGTCACCATCCTTAAATGCGGAAACTTCAATACCATCCTTAGTGCCGCAATCAGCTTCGTTCACAACGAGGTCCTGAGCGACGTCCACAAGACGACGTGTCAAGTAACCAGCGTCAGCGGTCTTAAGAGCGGTATCAGCCAAACCCTTACGAGCACCATGGCTAGAAATGAAGTATTCCATCACGTTCAAGCCTTCGCGGAAGCAAGACTTAATCGGGTTTTCAATAACTTCGTGACCGTTCAAGTCCTTAGTCGGCTTCTGCATAAGACCACGCATACCGGAAAGCTGCTTAATCTGTTCGCGGCTACCACGAGCACCAGAGTCAGCCATCATGTAAACCGGGTTGAAACCGTCACGGTCGCTAGAAAGGAGGTCCCACTGCTTTGCAGCAACGTCAGATGTAGTCTTGGACCAGATATCGATAATCTGGTTGTAACGTTCGCCGTCAGTGATGATACCTTCTTCGTAGTTTTCACGAACCTGTGCAACCTTGTTGTTTGCATCTTCGAGCATCTGGGTCTTTTCCTTAGGAATGACCATTTCTGCAATAGCCACAGAGGAACCAGAACGAGTTGCCCACTTATAACCGTTAGCCTTGAGGTTATCAAGGTATTCAACTGTCATGCGGTTGCCGGTACGACGATAGAGATCGTCAACAGACTTTGCGATAACCTTCTTGCCAAAGGTGTCGTTTGCAAAGCCAAGTTCGTTCGGAATAAATTCGTTAAGGATAATACGGCCAATGGTCGTCTTGATCATTGCCGGTTCCTTAAGGGTCAAGAACTTAATCTTGTCGCCTGCCTTTACGAGAACTTCGGAAACGCCGTTATCGTCAGCAGTTTCACGTTCGCAAAGAACATTCTTCGGGGTACGGCCTGGGAGCAAGGTATCTTCGTTCAAGGAACCGGTATAAATCTTGCGACCTGCCGGCAAACGGAGGTAAACCCAAGCGTTCAAGTCCACCTTGCCGTTTTCGTATGCACGGATAGCTTCGGCAGGGTCATAGAAACGCATGCCTTCGCCCTTGCGGCGTGGACGCGGCTTACTGATGTAGTAAAGGCCAAGCACGATATCCTGGGAAGGAACAGCAATCGGCTGACCGGAAGCCGGGTGAAGAATGTTGTTGGAAGAGAGCATCAAAACACGGCATTCGAGCTGTGTTTCGAAGGAAAGCGGAAGGTGGCAAGCCATCTGGTCACCATCGAAGTCAGCGTTAAATGCTGTACATACGAGCGGGTGGAGGCGAATTGCGTTACCTTCGATAAGCTTCGGGTAGAAGGCCTGGATACCGAGGCGGTGAAGCGTCGGAGCACGGTTAAGCATAACCGGATGGTCTTCAATGATCTGTTCAAGAATGTCCCAAACTTCCGGGCGTTCAGAGTCAACGTAACGGCGTGCAGCCTTTACGGTGTAAACCATGCCTTCTTCTTCAAGGCGCTGGATAATGAACGGCTTGTAAAGTTCAAGAGCCATACGCTTCGGGAGACCGCACTGGTGCATCTTGAGTTCCGGACCAACAACGATCACAGAACGACCAGAGTAGTCAACACGCTTACCGAGCAAGTTCATACGGAAGCGGCCAGTCTTACCCTTCAAGAGTTCAGAGAGGGACTTCATCGGGCGGGCGCTACCGGCACGAACGGAACGGCGGCTACCATCGAACAACTGGTCAACGGCTTCCTGCAACATACGCTTTTCGTTGCAAAGAATAACGTTCGGAGCCTTGATGTCGATAAGCTTCTTCAAGCGGGAGTTACGTGTAATAACCTTGCGATAGAGTTCGTTCAAGTCAGATGTTGCAAAACGGCCACCATCGAGTGGAACGAGCGGACGAAGATCCGGTGGAATAACCGGGAGAACATCCATGATCATCCATTCCGGCTGGTTCGGCAAGAGCTTTGCTTCACGCGGGAAGATTTCACGGAATTCGTCATAAGCTTCAGCGGCAATAAAGTTTTCGTTCTTCTTCAAATAGTCAATCTTGAACTTGACCATCGCATCGTACAATTCACTCATCCAAGGCATATCGCTGCGGCGAGCCTTTTCTGGAGATTCGAAATACATGCGGAAGGATTCGATCTGGGACTTGCGGAATGCGTCGACAATCTTCAAACGCTTGAGAGCGTCATCGCGCTTTGTCTTGGACTTGGACTTAACGCCATCTTCACCGCGAAGTTCTTCAGCAAGAGCCTTAAGGTCAAGACGAGCAAGCAACTGCTTAATTGCAGATGCACCCATCTTAGCGTCAAAATGACGACCTTCATTGACAAGGTCCATGTACTGGAATTCGTCAATCAAGTCATACATCTTGAGGTCTGTGTCCATCGGATCGAGAACGATGTACTTTTCGTAATAGATTACGTTGTCAAGGGACTTGGAATCAAGGCCAAGGAGGGCACCCACAATGCACGGAGTGTTCTTGACGAACCAGGTGTGTGCAAGAGGGATAGCAAGTTCGATGTGACCCATACGTTCACGACG
>DCGZ01000003.1:33283-41568 GCA_002314675.1 Fibrobacter sp. UBA1765
AAATCTTTTCGCAGAAAAGGCCATCGCGTTCCGGCTTAAAGGAACGGTAGTTGATGGTTTCTGGCTTGGTAACTTCACCGAAAGACCAGTGACGGATCAAATCCGGAGAGGCGAGATTAATGGAAATATCGCCATTGTTTTCAGAGACTTCGAAAGCTTCTTCTGACATATTACTTTTCTCCAGTTGTCTTAATATCAAGGCCCAAGGAACGAACTTCGCGAATCATGACGCGGAAGGATTCCGGAGTACCAGGAGCCGGTGTGTTCTTGCCATGAACGATAGCGTCATAAACCTTGGAACGGCCCATAACGTCATCGGACTTCACAGTCAAAAGTTCCTGCAATGTATATGCAGCGCCGTAAGCTTCAAGAGCCCACACTTCCATTTCACCGAAGCGCTGGCCACCGAACTGGCTCTTACCGCCAAGTGGCTGCTGGGTAACGAGAGCGTAGGAACCGATAGAACGAGCGTGAATCTTGTCGTCTACCAAGTGACCGAGCTTGAGGTAGTACATGTAACCGATGGTGACCGGGTTCAGGAATGCTTCACCGGTACGGCCATCATAGAGCTTTGCCTTACCGATAATGCGGTTGTTTTCCGGATCCATTACATAGTCGACGATCGGGTTCTTCTGGTATGCCTTTTCAAGTTCCTTGGTAATGTCATCGAAAGATGCGCCATCAAATACCGGGGTAGAAACCTTGAAGCCAAGAGTCTTGGCAGCCCAGCCAAGGTGCACTTCAAGCACCTGACCAACGTTCATACGGGAAGGCACGCCAAGCGGGTTCAAAAGGATCTGGAGAGGACGTCCGTCTTCTGTGAACGGCATGTCTTCAACAGGAACGATCTTGGAAACGACACCCTTGTTACCGTGGCGACCAGCCATCTTGTCACCAATGGAGAGGCAACGCTTCTTGGCAATGTAAACCTTAACGGTCTGGAGCACACCCGGATCAAGTTCGTCACCCTTAGTGACCTTGTCGATTTCCTTTTCCATGGTGCGTGTAAGGGTATCCAAACGATCGCGAGCAACGAGAACGAGGCTCAAAACCTTTTCCTGGAGCTCATCATCACCCATAACAAACTTGGAAGCCGGGGAAACGAGAGTTACATCCAGGGATGCAATCATGGACTTGGTGTAAGTAGTACCTTCACGGAACAAAACTTCGTGAGTTTCATTATCAAGAACCTTACCAGCAGACTTGCCTTCGAGAAGTTCAGAGAGGTAGTTGCGGCAAGAAGCCTTGATATCATCAATTTCGTTCTGGAACTGTTCACGGATTTCGTTGATCTTGTCCTGATCGAGCAAGGCGCTCTTCTTGTCGGCCTTGTCCTTCTTGGTGAATACGCGTGTTTCAATAACAACGCCCTTCATTCCCGGAGGAGCCTTCAAGGAAGTATCGCGAACATCGCCGGCCTTTTCACCGAAGATAGCGCGGAGCAAACGTTCTTCCGGAGTAAGTTCTGTTTCACCCTTCGGGGTTACCTTACCGACAAGAATGTCGTCTGCATGGACTTCAGCACCGACGCGGATAATACCGTTTTCATCAAGGTTGCGGAGAGCGTCTTCACCAACGTTCGGAATTTCACGGGTCAATTCTTCTGGGCCACGCTTAGTGTCGCGAACATCGAGTTCGTATTCTTCAATATGGATAGAAGTGAACGCATCCTTGATAGCAAGTTCTTCAGAAATGATAACAGCATCTTCGTAGTTGTAACCATTCCATGGGAGGAAGCCGATCAAAATGTTCTTACCGAGAGCAAGTTCGCCATGGTCGGTAGAAACGCCGTCAGCAAGCACGTCGCCAGCACGAACAAACTGTTCAATGTCAACGATCGGCTTCTGGTTAATGCAGGATTCCTGGTTAGAACGTTCAAACTTACGGAGAATGTATTCGTCAACAGGTTCCTTGCCAAGGAATTCATAATTCTTGCCAAGACCTTCGACAGGCTGGAATTCACCATCAACCATGTCGCCGCGACGAACAACAACGCGAGTTGCGTCAACAAATGTTACAAGGCCGGAATGCTTAGCGCGAACAACAGCACCGGAGTCAAGGGCTGCACGGCGTTCAAGGCCAGTACCGACAACCGGAGCTTCTGTGCGGAGCAGCGGAACTGCCTGGCGCTGCATGTTAGAGCCCATCAAAGCACGGTTAGCGTCATCGTGTTCAAGGAACGGGATAAGACCAGCAGAAACAGATACAATCTGCTGCGGAGCAACGTCCATCAAGTCAACGCGTTCGGTATCCAGGTCATAAATGGAAATGGAATCCTGACGGAGGCGGTGTGGATATTCGCTCTTGTCACGAACAATAACGTATTCGTCCTTGAAGCGGTTGTCTTCATCAAGTTCTGTACTTGCCGGAGCAACAACGTAAGCGTCTTCTTCGTCTGCAGCAAGGAATGTAATGAAGTTAGAAACAACCTGCTGAATTTCATCGGAAGCAAGGACATAGTCAGGCTTGCCAGTGAAATCAAGAACGCGAGAACCATTGCGAACGTAGAAAACTTCGCCGTCTTCAGACTTGAATTCAAAGACCTTGTTGATAAAGCTGTCGAACAAGTCACGTTGGCATGCATCGAGGTGCATACTAACGGAATCTGCTTCATCCAAAGCTAGCACGGCCTGTTCAAACAAGTGCGGTTCATGAACAAAACCCTTGTAAATGCCAAAGTGCCACTTTTCTTCTGGGAACTTGACTTCGTTACCCTTGGCATCCTTAAATGGCAAGAGACCGACAATACGATACGGGGTTTCAATAAAGCCAAAGTGGTTGATCACAGCAAATGTTGCAAGGGAGTTGATCAAACCAATGTTCGGACCTTCCGGAGTTTCAATCGGGCAAAGGCGACCGTAATGTGTATAGTGCACGTCACGAACTTCGAAGCCTGCGCGGTCACGGGAAAGGCCACCAGGACCAAGAGCAGAAAGACGACGCTTATGGGCAAGGCCTGCAAGCGGGTTCATCTGGTCCATGAACTGGGAAAGCTGGCTAGAACCGAAGAAAGACTGGACAACGGTGCTTACCATGCGAGTATTGAACAATTCACGCGGGGTAAGGTTTTCATCTTCGTTCTTAAGGGAAAGGTGTTCAACGATAACACGCTGCATTCTGGACAAGCCAACAGAAAGCTGGTTTGCAAGCAATTCACCAACAGAACGGATACGACGGTTGCCAAGGTGGTCAATATCGTCAAGTGCATAACCATCTGCACCGTTGTAGAGACCAACTATATAATCGATAATAGCAAGGAAGTCAGCCTTGGTCATTGTCATTGTGTCAAGACGCGGCTTTTCCAAGCTCAATTCCTTAACGCGTTCTTCGAATGCAGAGGTAAAGACCTTCTGGTTCAAGCGATAACGGCCAACATCGCCAAGTTCATACTTGCGTGGGTCGGTAAGGAACAATGCGTTAAAGTAAGTTTCAGCAGTACTCATGTTCGGTGCATCTTCCTGGGAAGCATGCATCGTAGAGTAAATCAAATTCAAAGCTTCTTCACGAGTCTTATACTTGTCAGCACTCAAGGTGTTGTGGATAAGAGCGTGGTTTTCAGTATCGTTCTTAGAAAGGAATACAAGTTCCTTGACCTGGCTACCGATACGTTCAATTGCCTTGTCATCGATAATGGAGTTTGCAGCTACAATAATATCGCCATTGTCTTCATCAATGACATCCTTAGCTACAACACGGCCCATGTAATTGGCAATATCATTTTCGGCCAGGTTGACAGTTTCGAAATCCTTATAGAACAAAGCAAGGATTTCTTCGTTGGTTTCGAAACCGATGCAGCGAAGCATTGCTGTTGCCGGCATCTTTTTCTTACGGTCGATGATGAGGTAGAGCATGTCACCATCGGTATTGAATTCAACCCATGCGCCACGATGTGGAATAACACGGCTCTTAAAGTCAGAGCGGCCATTTGGCTGAATTTCTTCATCAAAGCTTACACCAGGGGAACGGTGCAACTGGGATACAACAACGCGTTCGGCGCCGTTAATAATGAACGAGCCATCCTCGGTCATAAGCGGCAAGTCACAAATACGAACTTCGTTCTTGATTTCTTCCTTGAGCTTACGTTCTTCGCCATCTTCTTCAAAGACCTGCAAAGTCAAGTTTGCCCAAAGGTCAACGGAATAGGTCAAACCCCTTTCACGGCATTCAGAAATGCTGTATTTTGGAATACCAAGGAAGTAGCCCTCATACTTCAATACGTTAAGGCCCTTGGAATCCGACATCGGGAACTTATCTCTGAAGACACGTTCAAGACCCGCATTCAATCTCTTTTCACGAGGAATGTTTACCTGCAGGAATTGATCGTAAGACGCCTTCTGAACCTCTACCAAATATGGGAGTTCTAGTACGAACTTATTTGAGGAGTAACTCTTTCGCTCCGTCATTGGGGATACCTCATCCGAAAAATTCAAAATAAGAGAAACACCAATAGCCCGCATCGTGTGCAGGCTATTGGTTGGTATTGAATTAATGAACCGAATTCATTACTTCAGAGCAACCTTTGCTCCGAGATCTTCCAATTCCTTCTTAAGCTTTTCAGCGTCAGCCTTCGGCATTGCTTCCTTAACAACGCTGTTAGCCTTTTCAACGAGGTCCTTAGCTTCCTTCAAGCCGAGGCCAGTGATTGCGCGAACTGCCTTAAGAACGTCCATCTTCTTAGCACCGCATTCAACGAGGATTACGTCGAATTCAGTCTTTTCTTCAGCAGCTTCAGCAGCACCTGCAGCAGCAGCGACAACTACGCCACCTGCAGCTTCAATGCCGTGAGTTTCCTTAAGATAGTCAGCCAATTGCTTAGCTTCAAGAAGGGTAAGAGCAACGATTTGATCGCCCAAAGCCTTGATATCTGTTGCCATGATGTGTTTCTCCGATTATTCCGTGTTAAAATTGTTTGTGGTTTGTTGTTAGGCTTCTGGAGCAGCTTCTGGTGCTGCTTCGCCCGATTCTTTTTCCAACTTTTCTTGGAGTGCCTTGACTTGACCAGCAATAGTGCGGCCCGGTCCGAGAATGATAGCAACAACCTGTGCGATCATACCCTTGCGATCCGGGATCTTTGCAAGGTCAACAATCTTAGAGCCTGGCATAACTTCGCCATCAACAAAAAGGCTCTTTGCAACCAAGATATCCGGGTTTGCCTTGTGGAATGCTTCAATTTCGCGAGCTGGGGCCAGCGGATCATCGCTAAAGCCAACCATGATCGAAGTTGCACCCTTGAGAGCGTCATCCAAGCCCTTGATTTCGAGCTTTTCAAGAACGCGTTTCAAAAGAGTGTTCTTCACAGCGCGGTACTTAACACCCTTAGCCTTCAAAGAACGGCGGAAAGCGTTATCCTTTTCAACTGTGACACCTTCGAAGTTCACCAAATAGACAGCAGCAGCGCCATTGAAAGATTCAACGATGGATTCCACAGTCTGCTTCTTTAATTCTACAGCTTTCATTGTGTACTCCTATCGTGTGATACTCATATCAAGTTTGATGCTCGGGGTCATTGTAGCAGTTACAGAAAGGGACTTGATATAAGTACCCTTAGAGGTCTGCGGCTTTGCCTTAACAACGGAGTCGATAAGAGCCTTGGCATTTTCAACCAACTGATCGACTGTGAAGGAAAGCTTGCCTACTGGAGCATGCACGTTAGCGCCCTTGTCCACGCGGTACTGGATCTTACCAGCCTTGAGTTCCTTAACTGTCTGTGCAACGTTGATTGTCACAGTGCCAGCCTTTGGAGAAGGCATAAGACCACGAGGGCCGAGAACCTTAGCAACCTTACTAATCACAGGCATCATGTCTGGAGTAGCAACGACTGCGTCGAATTCGAGCCAACCGCCCTGGATTTTCTGAACCAAGTCATCGCCACCTGCGTAATCAGCGCCTGCGTTCTTTGCAACTTCAAGGTTATTATCCTTGCAGAATACAAGTACGCGAACCTGACGACCGGTGCCATGTGGAAGCACTACAGTGCCACGAACCACTTGGTCGGAATGTTTTGGGTCCACACCGAGATTGAAGTGTACTTCGACAGTTTGGTCGAACTTCACCTCGGACTTTTTCAAAATCTGAAGTGCGTCAGCAAGACCATACACCTGGGTGCGATCGTATGCTTCAGCAATCTTCTTGTATTTCTTTCCTCTGAACATGAAATTTTCCTGTCAGATACGTAACGGTGATTTACCTGCCTCTTAGTCCACTACATCAACGCCCATAGAACGAGCAGTGCCCGCAACCATGCGCATAGCGGCTTCGAGGTCGATTGTATTCAGGTCCGGCATCTTCTTTTCAGCGATTTCCTTGACCTGAGCCTTCGTGATCTTACCAACCTTCTTACGGTTTGGCTGACCAGAAGCTGTTTCAAGACCAACAGCCTTCTTAATAAGAACGGCTACTGGCGGAACTTTTGTAATAAATGTAAAGCTCTTATCAGCATAGACTGTGATAACAACTGGAATAATCATTCCCTTTGCATCTTGAGTCTTTGCATTAAATTGCTTACAGAACTCCATAATGTTCACACCCTTTTGACCAAGGGCTGGACCTACCGGAGGAGCTGGGTTAGCAGAACCACCAGGAATTTGGAGCTTAATGTAACCTGTAATTTTCTTAGCCACTGTTTATCTCCGTTTCAAAGACCTTACTATTACGAGACGTGTTCTACTTGCGAGAAGTTAAGAACAACTGGTGTTGGACGACCGAATACAGAAACCATAACCTTAAGCTTGGTCTTATCTGCTTCGACATCTTCAACCGTGCCCACAAAGCCCTCGAAAGGACCTTCCTTAATGCGGACACTTTCCCCATATTCATAAGGAATTTGGATCACGTCTTCAGCAGAAGTGTCAGGATCTACCCCGAGAAGACGATCGACCTCGCTCTTACGAAGTGGAACTGGCACGCGATTTGTACGTGTAGTACCACCGAAATGGGTAACTCCATCAATAGAAGTTACCAGGTGCTGGGTGAGCTCGTCCAACTCCATTTCTACAATAAGATAGGCAGGGAACATACTCAGCGTCATAGTGCGCTTACCGCGACTATTGCTGGTTGTTACCTGCCTAGTAGGAATGAGAATCTGACCGAACTTGTCTTGAAGACCTTCGGACACAATTCTCATTTCGAGATATTTCTTAATTTTCTGTTCCTGACCAGAGAATGTATGAACTGCATACCAATTCATTAGAAGCCTCCATTAGTCAAGAATTTTTCAAGAACAAAAGAAAGACCAAAATCAAGACCAGCAATATAGCAACCCATAAAGATGCTAAAGATAATGACAACGAGAGTTGAACCCTTAAGTTCTTCCCAAGTTGGCCACGTAACCTTTTCCAATTCCTGAATTACTTCTTTAATGTATTGCTGGATCTTATGCATGGTTAACCTTGAAGCGGCCCAGGTCGAGAGGGACTCGAACCCCCAACCAACGGTTTTGGAGACCGTGACTCTACCAATTGAGCTATCGACCTATACCACTACTTACTTGGTTTCTTTGTGGATTGTATGCTTGCGGCAAAAACGGCAATACTTCTTGAATTCCACGCGGGAAGGGTGAAGACGCTTGTTCTTGTCGGTATCATAGTTGCGCTGATTGCATTCAGTGCATTCGAGCGTAATGAGTTCTCTAGGCATGCTTTACCTGATTACTTGATGATTTCAGTTACAGAACCTGCACCAACGGTACGGCCACCTTCGCGGATTGCGAAACGGAGCTGCTTTTCCATAGCGATCGGTGCAATGAGGTCAACATGAATAGTAACGGTGTCACCCGGAGTTACCATTTCAACGCCTTCCGGGAGCTTGATTGTACCGGTAACGTCAGTTGTACGGAAGTAGAACTGCGGACGATAACCATTCATGAACGGAGTATGGCGGCCACCTTCGTCCTTGGTAAGAACGTAGATTTCTGCCTTGAATTCGTTGTGCGGGGTCACAGACTTTGGAGCTGCGAGAACCTGGCCACGCTGAATGTCCTTCTTTTCTGCGCCGCGGAGGAGGAGACCAACGTTGTCGCCTGCCTGTGCGTCGTCAAGGAGCTTACGGAACATTTCAACACCGGTAACAACGTATTCGGTTGTTTCGCCGAGGCCAACACGTTCAACCTTGTCGTTGAGCTTAACTACGCCGCGTTCGATACGACCGGTAGCAACAGTGCCACGACCGGTGATTGTGAACACGTCTTCGATCGGCATAAGGAACGGCTTGTCAGTTGCGCGCTGTGGAAGCGGGATGTAGCTGTCGCAAGCTTCCATGAGTTCCATGATCTTGTCCTGGTATTCTGC
>DCGZ01000003.1:41640-41864 GCA_002314675.1 Fibrobacter sp. UBA1765
TCGAATTCATACTTGGAAAGGAGGTCGCGGACTTCCATTTCAACGAGGTCGAGAAGTTCTTCGTCATCGACCATGTCAACCTTGTTCATGAACACTACGATGCTCGGAACGCCAACCTGGTGTGCGAGAAGGATGTGTTCGCGAGTCTGCGGCATAGGACCGTCAGTTGCAGCAACAACGAGGATTGCGCCGTCCATCTGAGCAGCACCAGTAACCATGTTCTT
>DCGZ01000158.1:0-7616 GCA_002314675.1 Fibrobacter sp. UBA1765
GACAAGTTCGACGTCAAGGTTATCCCGAGCGAAGGCTACGGTGAATACGATGAACGCATGACCCAGGAAGTTCCTCTGACAGTATTCCAAGGCGTTGACAAGGTTGAACCAGGCATGACATTCTACGCCCAGACCCCGATGGGCCCGATGCCGATCCGCATCAAGAGCGTAAATGGCGACAAGGCTGTCATAGATGCCAACCATGAACTTGCAGGCCAGAACTTGAACTTTGCAATCGAAGTCGTAAGCGCACGCGAAGCAACCGCAGACGACCTCAAGCCGTTCGAACACCACTGCAAGTGCGGCAAGAGCGACGACGAATGCTGCCATGGCAAGGGCCACGAAGACGGCGAATGCAGCTGTGGTGGCGAATGCGAATGCGGCGGTGAAGGCAAAGATGGAGAATGCTGCTGCAAAGACAAAAACTAGTCTAGCATTTTAAAAAGTAAAAGAGGCGTGAACTTTATGTTCGCGCCTTTTTTGCTAACATTCAGCAGCTATCCCTCACGGCGCATGCTTCTAAAAACTAAACTCAACACGAAACAGCACTCATGATTTTTTGTTTTACAGAGAGGGATAGTGCTGATGCGGAGCGACTCGAGCGATAGCGAAGGTGAACGAAGTGAACGGAGCGAAGTCAGCAGCAGCTATCCCTCACACAACATTCCTCAAAAAAAATCAAAAATCAAACCCAAAACCAGCAAACACGCCACCCTCATAAGTCGGCGCAATAGCGAAATGCATCGGATTGTCAAAATCATTCAAAAGAGCATCCACAACAGCGTCGCCAATGGAATACAAATAAATCAACGCCGTGCCCCAAATATACTGGTTCCTGTTCTTGCGGTAATGCGTCACGCGCTCCTGCAATCGTTCAATTTCTTCGTCATTTTCTTCAGCTTCCATCACGTGCTTTCGATCCAAGTAATAATTCACAATATGCTGAGTACCGATGGCACTTGCAAGCGCACCGATCAGTCCCATGTACACAAGCCCCGCCTTGCCATAGTCACGGTTATAAATCTGCCCACCGCCAGGAATAATCGCCCACATTAACGCAGTCGTAATCGGGTGCGTATCCATATTGTGCCCCTGGTTATTTATCCAGATACCATAGGCATCAAACATATTATAAACATGAAGACCAATAAGCCACGCAAGTTCCGCCTTGCGCAAATCCTCTTCTTCCATTTTCTTGTCGTTAAAGCCACGCACGAGGTTTGCATATCGCGCGCGTTCAGTCCTTAATCGCGGCAGCGAATCACGCGGAGCGCCCATCATGGCCTTCGTATAATATGCGACAGAATCCCTGTATGGCTTCGCCTGCTTAAAACGCCTATCTTGCTGATAAGCCTTGTTAAAGAAAACTTCGTAAGTAAGGCCAAGTTCCAGCGCCAAGATAAAGCCGCCTCGAATATAATGTCCCGAGTAAAAATGCCCACCGCCGGGCAACACGCTCAAAGCAAGCGTAAGCGGCAGCGACTTATGCTCAGTTTCAACATCCCACTCGTAAACAGAAAGCGTATCAATGGATTCAATGCCGGTCTTACCACGAACCATAACCTTCGGAGACTCATCATCCGTCGCCTGCTCATCCTCAAAAGCATTCGTACCAGTCACACTTTGCGGAGCCGGTGCAGAAACACTCTGGGCAAAAACGGGCACGCCCAAAAACGCGAGCAAAAGCCCGGCAAGTAGCGCCAATCTTTTTGCATAGTTCTTCATCAAAAGCAAGCAAAAGTTAGAAATATATTTTTTCACGCCTTCGCCATTTGTGGGGGGAAGCCTCCCCCTCGCTCAAGCCTTTTGCCTAAACCATTTTTTCAAGGCAAAAGTCTACCGCTACCCCCTCTCCTAGGGGGCACCCCTAAAACCCCGAGGAGGTAGCAAAATAAAAGGAAAAGCTAAATTTTCAAAAAAAATTTCGCCGCTCTCTATTTTGTCATTTTTAGTCATACATAGATTCTAAATTATACATCGTAAAAGGAAATCACCAATGAATACCAACCTCGACACATTCCTCATCAGTTCTTGCGAAGGGCAAAAGCTCGTAATAGAATTGCTTGACCTCCTAAAGAGCCGCGGGGAACGTCTTTGCACTGCAGAATCCTGCACGGGCGGGCTAATAGCCTCTGAAATCGTACGCGTCCCGGGTTCTTCCGAAGCATTCGACGGTGGCGTGGTAAGCTATTCCAACGAGGTGAAGCACAACATTCTCGGCGTTTCCGAAGAGGCCTTGAACAATTTCGGCGCAGTTTCCAGCGAAGTTGTCGGTCAAATGGCCATGGGTGCCTTAAAAAAGTTCAACTGCGACTATGCTGTTGCAACATCCGGCATTGCAGGCCCTGGCGGCGGCACGGCAGAAAAACCGGTCGGCCTCGTTTGGTTCGGAATCGCCTCGAAGCAAGGGTTAAAAACATTTTACAATATTTTTCAAGGAAACCGTACCGAAATCCGCGAAAAAAGCGTTTTCTATGTGTTGAACAAATTATTTGAAATAATTGTTCAAAATACCACTTGCACCTTTGTGCAGTAATTTATATATTAAATAGCGAAAACAAAACATCGGAGTCAAAAATGGCTAAAAAGACAACAACAGTTACGCCTGTATCTGGCGAAAAGGCAAAAGCAGTAGAAGCAGCAATCGCTCAGATCGAAAAGAACTACGGCAAGGGCACAATCATGAAACTCGGCAGCCAGCCGACAGACGACATTCCAGTCATCCCGACAGGCTGCATCCAGCTCGACATGGCACTTGGCGTCGGCGGTTTCCCGCGCGGTCGCATTATCGAAATCTTTGGACCGGAATCTTCCGGTAAGACAACCCTTGCCCTCCACGCTATCGCAGAAGCACAAAAGCAAGGCGGTACCGCGGCATTCATCGATGCCGAACACGCATTCGACGCTGTATATGCCCGCAAGCTCGGTGTAGATATCGAATCCTTGCTCGTTTCCCAGCCAGACAACGGCGAACAGGCTCTCGACATTGCCGAAACCCTCGTACGCTCTGGCGCTATCGACATTATCGTAATCGACTCTGTCGCAGCGCTCGTTCCGCAGGCAGAAATCAATGGCGAAATGGGCGACAACCATGTAGGCCTCCAGGCCCGCCTCATGAGCCAGGCACTTCGCAAGCTCACTGGTATTCTTTCCAAGTCCAACACCTGCATGCTCTTCATCAACCAGCTCCGCATGAAGATCGGCGTGATGTTTGGCAACCCAGAAACTACTACCGGTGGTAACGCCCTCAAGTTCTACGCAACCCAGCGTATCGACATCCGTCGCATCGCAAGCATCAAGGAAGGCGAAGACGTTATCGGCAACCGCACCCGCGTAAAGATTGTCAAGAACAAGGTCGCAGCCCCGTTCACACAGTGCGAATTCGACATCCTTTACGGTGCAGGCATTTCTCGCGAAGCATCTATCCTCGACCTCGCCGTAGAACTTGAAATCATCCAGAAGAGCGGAGCATGGTTCAGCTACAACAGCGAACGCATTGGCCAGGGTCGCGAAAATACCCGCGTCTTCCTCAAGAACAATCCTGAGATCGCTGACGAAATCGAAGCTCAGATTCGTGCAAGCATGAAGGATGTACACTTGTTCGAACTTGGCGACGGCGACAGCGTAAGCATCGACGACGATTCCTTCGAAGCTGAAGCTGACGCATAGTACAGCCCCAAAACATATCTCCCAAGACGGTTGTTTAGGAACATTTGCCATGTTTCGTTCCTAGGCAACCCGTTTTGCTTTTTACAACAAAAATTCTCTTTCTATCTTTTTCATTGTTATTATAAGAGAATTCCTAATGTCGCGTTTTTCACTTGCACTTGTATTTTCTTGCACTGCCGCACTTTCCGTACAAATGGCCTACGCACAGGAGTCGCCCGCATTCTGTGTCAAGACCCTGATAGACAAGCCGTACGAAGTCCATATCGAAGGCAGCTTCGTAAACAAATACAAGTCCCGAATCCACACAAGCATCCTGTGGAAACACCATGGCGCAAGTGCAGATTCCTTCTACATCGCCTTTCCAAACGAAAACGCAGGTAAATCCAAGATCGATTCCATGCTTTTCATTACGGACGGGAACTTCAGGCGGCTCTACATGCCGCAAGAAAACGCAATCAGAAACTTTGCGACACACCACCTAAAAGAAAACATCGGCAACTCCCCTCTTGTTTTTGACGATCTCGACCTGCTTGCAAGCGGCCAGTACCTTTGCCCGGATCAAAACAAAAACAATGCTCCAAATAAGTTTTCTACGGCTTTTTCGCAAGCCTGGTACACCTTAATAGCCGATAGCGAGCAGAATGCAACTGAACTTAAGATGTTCGGCAGCAAAAGCCACAAGCGAACGCTTTCCATATTGGGCTGGAGCACGCTCGGCGAAGTCAAACTGCCAACAGCAGTTCGCGTAACTGGCAACAATTATTATGGAATGCTTTGGGTGCATTCCGCATACTCTCTAGAAAAGAAGGAAAATTACGAAGGGCCGCTTGCAACGCAATCGACACAATCAGTGCAATCAGTCGGTCCCGTTGTCAAAGAAGCCGAACCTGTACTGGTACTGGAGCTGGATAATGAACTGCTGGGCAATACTGCCGTTGTAAAAGCGCTTCTTGCTCCTAGCGAAAACGCCCGGAGCGACAGTCACACGCTGTTTCCCTTCGTTCCAGGAGTAGACTCCACCGGCAAGAGCCTTGGCGTAAGTAAGTGATTCCTTGAGAATGTTGCCCTTGCTGCTTTTAGAAACGCCAGAACGGTAGCCTTCGATCAAATAAAGCACGGCCCAATGCTCGTTAATCGGGTAATGGCCGTATAAAGAAGTTTCCAAGATGTAGTCACGGCTAAAAATCGGCATGTTGCGCTGATAATCGTAGCTCTTGCCGTCATAGTTCGTTTCGATGTCAACCAGGACAAAATTGAAACTTACGCCAAAAAGCAATCCGCCGGCAGTCAAGTAATCCAGGTCTGCACCAAAAGTAAAGCTCTGCGCATAGTCAATAGTCTGCCAGCGCCCATCGTACAGATTGTCAAGAATATACTTGGAATTCCAGTTTTCGGCAATGGAAACCTCAGCTTCATTCTCTACAGACATGGCCATTTCAACATTTGTATTGAAATAGATCAGGTTACTGTAAACAAAGCGGAATTCTACCTGTGGATTTATCGGAAACGGTCGAATACCCAGGCCCAAGGTAATGTCTTCGTAAAAAGGCGACAACTCTAGACCGGCCTGCATTCTTAAAAATGCGGCACGAACATCTATAGGCGTTCCATAAGGGAGTGATTCCCCCATAGGTTCAAGCCAGTTGTAATTGATGGCCCCCATAGCTTGCGGTAGCCACTGCCCGGTTACAAAAGGAGTGTTTCCTAACAGGGTCGCAGTGCAGTTTGGCCCATAGCGCATGCCAAATAGGCCCGTCTGGTCATAAGACAGGGCACTAGCCGACGCGGCAAAAGCCGCCACACAAGCCAAAGTTCGAAACCACTTCCGAAGCATACCATATAAATATACATTTCCAAAGCACAATTTTTGGAACTCTACCAAGCAAAAGCCACTCACAGCAAGTTTTTTCAAACACGGCAAAGAAATGTCCAGGGAAGAACCCCCTGCGTCAACCAATGGAGTGTCTTGAATGCGTAGAATCCAAGACACGACGCGGCTCTCATGCTTGGCGCAAAGCGACCAAGTGTGAGAACGCGGGGGTCCAGGGAAGCCACCCCTGCGTCATTTTATGTAAATTTATCGTAATAAGCCACAATATGTAAAAGAAATAACTATTTTAACGCAGTTCTAAAACAGGAGTATTTATGAAACTTGGCAGACTAATTCTGCTCGCCACAAGCGCGCTCATGTTCTTTGCCTGCGCCGACCGCTATTCGTCCCCGATTCTCGTGGAACGCGGTGTAACAAAAGACAAGGACTACGAAGGTACATATTTCGTAATCAAGGAAGGCCTCGGCATTGACAAGCGCCTAAAGGACGTCTTCCTTGCAGGCTACATCGAAGAAGGCATGACAAACGACATGGTCAACCTTCTCTGGGGCCCACCGGATCGCGAATCTGACGACGGCCTTGTCTGGGAATATTTCACTCGCGAAGGCAAGCTCATTACACGCCTCATCTGGAAATACCCGGAACAGGCTCGCCTCAAAGGTCTTGAAGACGAAAAGATTCTTGACAAGATTGAAGGCGACCGCTATGGTGGCTCCCCGGCTCCAAGCGCAAACGCAATTTCTAACTACTAATTCCTAAAAATTAGGCTTAGTTCCATAAAAAGGCTTTCCAAAAAGGAGGCCTTTTTACTATATTAGCACGCGAAATTCTAAAAAACAACTCAAGGAGTTAATTATGCGTCAGTATATCATTGCTGGTAACTGGAAGATGAACAAGACCGTTAGCGAATCCGTTCAGCTCGCTAAGGATATCGTTGAAGCCGTCAAGGACGTTAAGAAGACTGAAGTCGTTATCGCTCCTACATACCTCGCCGCTGCAAAGGTTGCAGACGTTGTTAAGGGCACAAACGTAAAGCTCGCTATCCAGGACATCCATTGGAAGGACCAGGGCGCATACACCGGTAAGGTTTCCGTTGACATGGTTAAGGAAATCGGTGCAGAATACATCATCATCGGTCACTCCGAACAGCGCCAGTACTTCCACGAAACAGAAGAAACTGTAAACCTCAAGGTCAAGAAGACTCTCGAAGCAGGCTTGAAGCCAATCATCTGCATCGGCGAAACCCTCGACGAACGCAACGGCGGCAAGCTCGAAGCAGTTCTCTCTACCCAGGTCAAGGGTGCTTTCGAAGGCGTTTCCGCTGAAGACGCAGCAAAGTGCGTTCTCGCATACGAACCGGTTTGGGCAATCGGTACTGGCGTTACCGCTACCGACGAACAGGCTCAGGACACCCAGGCTTTCGTACGTTCCGTTGTTAAGGAAATCTACGGCGAAGCAATTGCTGAAGGCATGCGCATCCAGTACGGTGGCTCCATGAAGGGTGCTAACGCTGCTGGCCTCCTCGCTCAGAAGGATATCGACGGTGGTTTGATTGGTGGTGCTGGCCTCAAGGCAAACACTTTCATGGAAATCATCGCTGCTGCAGAAGCAAAGTAATTTTCAATAACAAAAATTGTACTATATTTGGCTAGCGAAAAAACTAGCCATATAAATAGGCAAAACTAAAGGATTTAAAATGTCGACTCTCTTTTGGATCGGAATTGTTTTACACGTTATCCTCTGCGTGTTCCTCATCTTGCTCGTACTTGTCCAGAACGATAAGATGGGTGGTCTCGCAGGCCTCGGTGGCATGACAAGCCAGTCCGCCTTCTCTACGGCAGGGGCAGCGACATTTATCCAGAAGCTCACTCGCATGGTCGCAATCGTGTTCTTCGTTCTCGTTCTTGCTCTTGGCATTCTTGTCACAAAGCAGAACAACAAGACCGTGGTTTCTGACTTGCAGTCTGCAGCACAGGCAGCCCCGGCTTCCGAAGCTGTAGTTCCTGAACTTCCGACTACATTTGATGCTCCGGCAGCTCCTGCCGAAGCACCGGCTCCAGCACCTGCTGCTGAATAAGCAGACCGGACTGGTCCACGCGGTCGTGGTGGAATTGGT
>DCGZ01000158.1:7669-20292 GCA_002314675.1 Fibrobacter sp. UBA1765
TTCAAGTCCGCCCGACCGCACTGAAGAAGGTTCCGAGAAATCGGAACCTTCTTTTTTGTTGCCTTTTGCAAGTAATAGAATATATAATCTATTAAAAAGCAAAAAGCCTATGATGCAATACAGATATACCCGTACCCTAGTAGACGACCTCACGGTCATCAGCCTTGTTGAAAAACCTGAATCAGGTGACGTACCATTCAAAGAAATCGACGACGAAAACCTAATTCCCGTAAAACTTGACAAAGAGCTACTTTTTCAAATGATTCAAGGGAACTACCCGCAAGATACCTTCAAGGATAAAAATTTCTTTTTTGCGTACAACCACTATGCGGGCTGGGATGTCAACGATGTAAACAACTTCAACTATATAGCCGATGCCATTCCTAAAATTTTAAGGGACGACGACGCTCCCATAGTAATGTCTAAACTCAAAGCATTCTTTAAAGGCGAAGAAATTGAGTTTTATGCAGAAGTGCAATTTGATCTTGATCAGGAAGCGCACGACATTTTCATGGATACGGCAGACCTTAAAGAAAAGTTCAAGGTCGCAGCCAAGCGATTTGTAGAGGAACACGTAAAGATTCCAAGCTCATTTTTAGGAGTCAAAATCGAAAGTAGAATTAAAGAGAATAAAAGAAACCTTTCATTCCAAACAAACCGAAAAACCAGAAACGACTTTCCAAGGGACGCTATAGTCAAGAAAGAAGACTGGGAAATAGACAAAAAGATTCAGCCAAATATCCAGTACAACTTTAGAGTGCTTATAAAAAGCAAGGAAAGTTTCACGGCAACGCCCCTCGACGCATACGAGCAGAAAGTTTCACTCATTTCCAATACTAAAAGGGCCTTGACACCTGTACAAATGCTTTTTGACGCTTTGTATTACGAGCATTCCTTGGTGATATCAAAAACGTACCCCTTTTATATAACCAAAAGTACCATAGAATGGCGGCAAAAAGAGCTGGAAGAAAAAATACTAAACGCTCTCAGCGACTGCTTCGACGCAGACTCTGATTTTGAACTTTCCAGGTTTGTAGCGCTACTTGCATACAAGACTCTTGACCCGTTTTGGGAAGACGTTGTCCAAAAAATCAATGCAAATGAAGCCAAATTTTACGAGCCGTTCCACACTATCAAAATTTCTCTGAAAAGTTCCGAGGACGATCTAAAAATTCAAACTCCAAGTGCATTTGTCTTTGAAAATATTTTTGTAGAACAAATGTCCGATTTGTGCGATTCTCTACACGAATGCTCAGCCTCGCCAAACATCATAGTTCCAGAAGGTGCCGATCTAGACGAAGTTGCTCCGGCACTTTTGAAAGTTGAAACGGTACTAAGGCAAGTCCTTGAAAAAATCCAGAAATGGCAGCAAGTTGATTTTGCACAAAACAACAAGGAATTGAAACAAGAATTCCGTAAAAATTTTTCAAATGTTTTTTTGCAGGAACTTCTTATAAAAATTCAAACAGACCCTTTTTCTCACTTGAAATACTACAAAGAAAAAAGTTCCTTAATGCAAAGCAACACTTATATAGATAACAGATTCGGGCAAAATTCCTTTTTGGGGCACAGGGAAGCCTCGATTGTTTCATTGGTTCAAAAATACGCGAAATTGCTATTAAACATTTAACGCGGGTATTACAACTATGGCTCATGAACTTGATCTAGAAAGCGGGAAAATTTACAACTTAAAAAAACACCTAATTATTGATAAGGGCTTTATTCGAAAGCATTATCAAGGAGGCATGCTTTTTTCAAGCTTCAAGAACTTTTGCGAAATTGCAGAAATGGCTCGCGATCTAAATTCATCAACCCACCTTGTAGGCTACGAGATATTCGTTTTCAACCCACCGTTACAATCAAAAGAAATTGTAAAACAAAAACTACTGCAGGGCGTTGCTTCTTCGGCTTTTATAGACCAGGATTTTCCGTCATTCAAAAAGTTCCTAAAAGGAAAATCGATTACTCAATCCGTCGAGCTTTCCGTTGTAACAGACAATTCCCTTATCAAGTGCGATGAAACAAGCATAAGGCAGGCAGTGGACTATCTGTTCGACTTGTTCATGTTCCCACAAACATTCCTTGACACTTACATCAATGTCAACATACGCAAGGAGACTCTTGAAATCGACATTCCCCAAAACTTGACAAACGAACTATTGAAAGAAACATCATACAATTTTATTGCCAAGTTCAATGTTGAAATCGCCCTTGAACAGCCTTTTAAAATAAGCCCACCCAACACATACCGAAAGCCGCTAAAAATAAACTATGACGAAAATTATTTCCAGATTCTTGGCGACTTGATCCTTAACAAAAACAACCTTCAATTCGATACCCAAAAGGGAACTATCAGCAGTAAGGCAAAAAGCTTTGACGAAGCGAACAAGTTTTTTTTGGAACGCGCATTCAAGGGAGAAACATTTGGCGTAACGCGAGTCGGTCAACTGCTCCACGAATTTGGGAACGCGGAACAAAGTCAAAAAACAAAGATTTTCAAAAACTTCAAGACAGGCAAAAAGACTCGTTTTCAATGCGGTGGCAATACTGCCGTTGATCTAAAACTAGACCACTCCCTAAACGCAAGCGATTCCCACGAGCAAATTCAAAGGCTCATTAAATTTTTGACAAATTTAAAGGATGCACTTGAAACTGTTGACAAAATCCTTATCGATAAAGGCAAGGCACCGGCAAGAATCTTTATGGCACAAAAGGTAATGAACAAAATCCAAATGGATCCCATCAGCTTTTGCAACCATGCAGACCATAACATTGCCGATTATGCAAGGCTACTTTTAAATAGCGAAAATTAAAGTACTTGCCGCTTAGGATATTTTTTATACATAAATAAGCAGAATTTCAAAAAAGGTAAATAACAATGGATATTTCAGGAATTTCAAGATTTGCAAAAAACGGTCTCAAGCCCTCCCACACACTCGGCCTCATGGGCAACCACGGCATCGGCAAGACCTCCTACGTTCACAACACCCTTCGCGCCATTGTTGCAGAAAAGCACAAGCTCCCAATTGAACGCGTGCATGTCATAAGCCGCTGCGTTTCGGTAATGGACCCGGCAGACCTTATCGGTAACTTCCAGGAATTTGGAGGCCGCACCTACAACTGTCCTCCGTCATGGATCCCGGTAAACAAGGCCTACGACGATGAAATGGAAAAGCTCTACCGCGAAAACGGAATGACCTACAGCCGACTTACAAAGTACGACGACATTTACATCCTGTTCCTTGATGAATGCAAGCGCGGCAACTCCGTAATCCAGGACGGTATCATGGAACTTTTGCTTGAGCACCGCATTTTCGGCGTAAACCTCAAGGAAGATACCTATGTAGTTTGTGCCGACAACGACAATGCCAAGATTTACAACGGTACACGCCGTGACCCGGCACAGGAAAGCCGCATCAAGAATTTCAACTTCGCTCCGACAAACAAGGAGTTCTTGGAAGATTACGCAAATAGAATTGCGGCAAAATCCATTCACCCGGTAATCCATTCCTACCTTTCCAAGTACCCGGAAAACATTGTTCTCCCGACAAAGACGCTTGAAGACCTTGCCATCAAGGGGCAAAAGGGCCCAAGCCCGCGCGACTGGACTTTGCTTGGCGAATGTCTGCAGGAATTTGCAAAGAACGGCGACAACCTTGTTGAAAGCAGGCAGGAAATGTACCTGGCCGAAGTTGCTTCGGCATACATCGGTTCTAGCTACGCCATGAGATTTGCACAGTTCTGTGCAAACGAATTCAAGACAAACATCAGCGCCAAGGATATTATTGAAGCCAAGGACAATGATATATGGAACCGCCTAAAGCAACAATACGAATCAGCTCCAATTACAGCCGTGCAAATGACAAGTGAAGTTCTAGAAAACATTTGCAAGCGCAAAAAGCTTTCAGAAGAAATTCACAAGAACATTTTGAACTTCCTTTCTGTTTGCCCAAGAGAAGCCGTTACCGCATTCATAACCAAGTGGCAAGACAAGAACCTCTCTCAAAAGAACGAATGGCTCTGCACACCAAAACGCTACATGCTCGTGTACACCTCCATCACGAACAAGAACAGCCAGGCATTCAAGAACTGGTACGCCGCATTCATGAAGAACAACAACCTGACTGAAGCCGACATGGAACGCGACGACATCAGGGTTTAGTGGAAAGGTTCATAGTTTATAAGATATGGTTTCTATAGATCAATTATTTGAAGAAGTCCGCAACTTGCTTTCGGTGAACTGCCCCATGGTATTTCACCTGCTTGTACGCATTTTTACGCAGGCTACAAAGCAAGTGGACACGGCAGCAATGTCGGTTCACAACGGGAGAATCGAGCTGCTTTACAACGAGGAATTTTTGGCAAAGCTTACAAAGGCAGAACGTTCCTTTGTGCTTGTCCATGAAGTAATGCACCTGATGCTCCACCATTGCACGCTCCGCACATCGCACGACCGAGCAAGGCACTACATCGAAAATGTTGCCATGGACCTTGCCATCAATACCTTGATCAGGGAAGATGACTACATAAAACTCCCTAGGGCAAAGGAAGATTCCGAATTCGCAAAAAAGGACGAAATAACAGCCCTTGTGCCAGAACAGTTCGGGTTCCCTCCAATGCTTTCGTACGAGCAGTACCTTGACTTGCTTGAACAAAAGTTCCCTCCTAAAAAGATTGCCTTTGTATTTAAGGACAAGGACGGAAACATTATCGGTGGCGCAGATGGCGACCCCGAAGATGCAGACATAGTCGTTGAAATCGACCCCAACTGCGATCTCGGAAAAATCACTTACGGGAAAATTTCTCCAAAGCATGGCGAGCAATATTCAGAAGACCCGTTTGTCGATGACTTTATCAGAAACGAAATTGAAAATATTACCCGAAACAAACTGTGGGGGAACACTCCTGGCGATGTTGTAGAAAACATCTTAAAGGCCCAAATACAGCCCTTGGACTGGGGCGATATTTTGCACCTTGAACTTGGTCATTTTATTTCGTTTGACAAAATCCCTTCACGCAGGCGCTGGAACAAGCACTTTGGAAAGCCGTTCCTCGGCGTAACTACCAAGAGCGTGGAACCAGTCGGTGTTTATGTCGATACTTCCGGTAGCGTAGGTAACGCGGACCTTAGCCGCTTCATTGTAGAAATTGAACGAATCGCCCATTACACGACCGTGCTCATGTGGAGTTTCGACACACAAATCTACGATCCGGAAGAAGCAATCGTATTTAGCAGACGCGATATTTCTAGCATAGAATTCAAGGGTCGTGGCGGAACATGTTTTAAGCCGATCTTTGAACACGCAAAAAAGCATGAAATCCACAAGGTTGTGGTTCTTACCGACGGCTATGCAGATGAAATTCCGGCAAGCGACGTTGAAGGCATGGAAGTCATCTGGGCGATTACCCCCGGTGGAAACCTAGAAGGCAAGGCAGGCACTGTCATAGAAATGAAAAGATAAAAGCTATCTTTTAACTATGCAAAAAATACTCGCGCTATTTGAAATGTCTAGGCCGACAAACGCAATCATTGCGCTTGTCACGCTTGGCGCCGGGTATTTTTTAAGTGCCGAGCCTACCGAAGGGGGGCCTGGCTTTACAAGCCTGCAACTTTTGGCAGACTGCATCGCCATGGCTCTTGCCATTGCATTTGCAAACATCCACAACGACATTCTTGATATCGAAAGCGATAGAATAAACCGCCCAGATAGGCCTTTGCCAGCGGGGTTAATTACCATTCGTGCGGCAACTTTCGGGGCAATCGCGACTGTGGTAATGGCGCTTGCCATGGCACTGCTCCCTACGGTGCAACATGCAAGCCACTTGATTTTTTATACAGCCCTGTTTGCAGGACTATTCCTTTATAACAGGTTTTTAAAGCACGTTCCACTGCTAAAGAACATGGTCGTTGCATTCATGTGCACGACACCGCTCCTTAGAATGTTCCTGTACAGTGACTTCCGTTTCGAGCCGCTCTACCCTGCTATCGGATTTGCATTTTTGTACACGCTCGCCCGCGAAATCGTAAAGGATCTCGAAGACGTTTCTGGCGACATGAAGGCGGGCATCTGTACGTTCCCGATTGCAGCCGGCGAAGCAAAGGCAAAGACGCTTGCGACAATGCTTGTAGCAATGACATGGCTTTTGTTACCTGCGCCAGCACTTTTCAACTGGTACCCGGCTACATTCCTGCTCGCACTGCTACCGCTTACGCCTATTACAGTCGCAATCATCGTATCCATTTTCAAGAAGAACTTTCACAAGGCTTCAAAGCTCATAAAAACCGCAATGTTCTGCGGGCTTGTCGCCTTGCTCATCGCAAAGGCGATAAACTAAAAAAGCGGCTCTAAAACCGCCTTCATTTTTAATCCAGGAGCCCCGCATCTTTCAAGGCGCTGAATTCCTTGCGCCAACTGACGACATCTTCTGTGAATATTTCAGTTGTCACCACGCATTCTTCATCTTTAGCTTGAGCAAGTATTTCGCCCTTTGGCGAAATAATCATGGAGCCACCCGCATATTCCGTATACGGGTCCTTGCCCACGCGATTTACGCCAAATACAAACGCCTGGTTTTCAACGGCTCTTGCCTGCAATAAAATTTCCCAATGCTTTGCTCGCACCGCCGGCCAAGAGGCCCCAATGCTAAAAGCCTGGGCTCCAAGCGGAATCGCGTCACGGAACAATTCCGGGAAACGCAAATCATAGCAGGTAAATGGAGTCACAAGCATATCCGAAACAGGGAACGTAATCACGTCTTCGCCCTCAACCAAATTCTTTTGCTCACTCGGGAACAACTGGATTTTGTCGTAGCTCACGTTTTCAGCAACTTCGCCCGGGTAAAAGACGCCTGTATGGTTTTTTAGATATTTTTTTTCTTGCGCAATGCCGCCTCCCTGCACAATGCAACCTGTTTTTGCTGCAAGCTCTGCAAGGAATTTTACGGTCTCGGAATTTTCATCGTCAAAGTCTTCAGCCATGCCTTCGCGAGGTGCGTGCATAAAGCCGGTCGCAAACATTTCCGGCAAAATAATCAAGCCGTCTGGCAAAACGGCACATGAATCAAGAAGTTCCTTAACCTTGCTAAAGTTTTTTTGCTTATCGCCCCAGGCGATATCCATTTGCACAAGATAAATGTTCATAAGAAATGATTCTTCAAGCACAGCTTCAAAACCGAGAAACCATTCTCAAAAAAATCTGTTTCAACCTCTTTTTGATGTTTTTGATAATATAAATGTAAAAAGAAACTTTTCTGATATTTTTTCATGCACAAAAACAACGCACTCATTGGGCATTTATGATACAAATTCGTAGGCTAAAGCATACACAATTTCTATTTTAGGTTCGTAAAATGGTTTAAAGAGGTCCCATGCGTAACGCACTCGCTTTATTTTTGCTCGTTACTACACTCGCATTTGCCGATGTGGCTCCATTTATTGGCGTAGTCCTCGAAGCAGAAACAGACATTCCGGTTTCAAGAACAAACATTACATATGTATCGGGCAAGGAAATTGCCAAGACGGACGCCCAGGGCCGCTTTCAGCTGGAGCTTGATTCCAAGAACGCAAAGCTCGTGTTCTACAAGGATGGCTACGACACCCTGACAGTTACGGCAAGCGACTTCGCAGACCCGATGGACGTAATCATCTTGATGGTTCCAAACGTACGTAACCTTGGCCAAAGCACAATCATTGGTGACGAAGAACCAGTAAAGTTCGAGGCCAAGCGCGAAATTGAAATGGAATCTTTAGAAGATGCGGCAGGCATGCGCTTTGACTTGACAGAGCACCTGAGCCAGATGCCAGGCATCAGTGGTCAAAAGGACTTTTCCAGCGCTCTCTACTACGACGGCTCCAGGGCAAGCGACGTTGCTTACCACCTCGGCATGCTCCGCATTCCAAACATGCGTCACCTTGACCTTGGATTCCCGGGAAACTTCTCTGTAGTAAACCCGCATACACTTAGAGGCCTGGAATTCCATGACCAGTACGGCGAAGGCCCGCTTGGACAAGGCCTTGCAACATCTGTACAATACCTTCCAGAAGAAGAAAAGAAGGATCTTTCTGGCAGAATTTCTGCGGCAACCACAATGTTTGAAGGCGACATTACAATGCCGTTCTTTATTTGGGACGCTCTGCGTGTAAATGTTCGCTGGCTTAACGAAGGCATGCTCGAAAACATGGGCGACAAGTTCTTCTCGGACTTTAACAACGACGACACGGACTGCAGCGACTGCCATGTAAAGGATTCAGACCCATATACGATTTCTGCCTACGACGGTTACGTTCAACTTTTCGGTAGCGATTCTACTGGCGATTCCTGGGCATTCAGGGCTCTTTACAGCCGTGATGAATACGCCATTCGCCAAGACACTCTTTCTAGCGTAGAAGAAGTCGGAAACGTCACAATTTTCAAGGGCGAGCAGGAATATATCTTGGCCGCCTTGGAATACAACGCGCCCCTCGGCATTAGCTGGCACGCCGGGTTCGTTCAAGAAAACCTCGCCGACACGCTCCGCGACACGACAAGCTTCCGTCGCAACATGAAGGGTAACGACGCAACGCTCATTGATGCCTACGACAAGAGCCACACAACACTTAGCTTTGGTCTCGACAAGAATTTTACAGGCAGCATCCTTGGAGCAAAGCTAAGCACCGGCGCGCTCCTCGACTACCACATCATTGAACGCAAGGGCGTCGACAACTTTGGAGAATCTACCGATTTAAGTACCCCTGTAGTAACATGGGTTTCACGCTTGAACTGGAACGAAGACGCCTACTCCGCAGCTCTCGCAGGCGGCGCAGTATTTGACACAGACGGCAATGGCGGGCCGGTGGCTTCCCTCGATGGTGAACGCCGTATCGGTGAACCTTGGCGCGTATTTGGAAACGTAGCTTACCGCAGCGACTGGGATTACAGCGTTGAAGGCGGCGAAGCTCACGGCCTTGTAAAAAGCGGAACTTCAGCAAAGCTCGGCGCAGGCTACCGCACAAAGTACCTTGACGTTTCGGCACACGGCTTTGGCCGCTACTACAACGATCCTGAAATGCCGACCCCAAAGGCATACGCACAATATACGGAACTTTCTAAAGCAGACTATGCATGGGTAAGCGGCTTGAACGCTACCGCAGAATGGAAGACAAGCCACCACTTCTCTATGGGAACAAACATCGGAACAGTCTACGGCGAATACGAACTTGAAAACCGCGACGTAAGCATTCCTTGGGAAGCAAACGCAAGGCTTGACATGGTAAGCCACTTCCGCTACTACCCGCGCAAAGACTCCATGCTCTCGTTCATTCTTTCTCACCACGCAGCGTGGCACAGGCCACTCTACTATTACAACATCACTCTGCCAGACAACGCAAAAGATTACGGGACCCGCGAAATTCGTGACTATGAAGAATTCACAGACCTCTTCCGTACAGACCTTCGCGTGAACCTCGACTTTACCAAGAAGTACTACTTTGTCGACCGCATCAGGTTCTTTGTAGAAGTAGACAACTTCCTTGCAAACCTCGATGTAAAGCCGCTCAAGTTCCTTGGCGCAGGCAACGAGCGCGAACGATCCCAAGTCACAAAGGAAGTATCTGGCGACGGTTCCAAGTTTGAACTTGTGCCACTCATGGCAAAGGGCATGGGGCTCTACGTACAGTTTGGCGTAGACATCATGTTCGACTAGGGAGTTTCCCTTTACTAACGTAAAGGGCCGGGCCCTCGCGCTATAAACTTCGTTTTTCGTTCAAACGGGTTTAAAAAAGGGACAAATCACAAACCAAACCCGTTCGAATGGCATAAGCCACTTCGGTCCCTAACTCGAAAATGCGCATTTCAAGTTTCCTTTTTTGCCTTGTTTCTTTAGCAATTTTTTCGTCAAGCGCGCTAGCACTCGATGAGGATATTTTTGTTCCGCCAAAGCCTTCCGAGCCAAAGCGTTTTTGCAAGCAAGCAGAAAAATTCTACAAGCTCATGGAACGTTCCAAGGATTACGTAGAAATTACAGACTGGGAAGGCCTTCGCCTTGAACTGCGCTACGGAACATTCAATAACCTTAGCGGGCACGACCTGTACTGCGGTGGAACACGAGCGTTCCTGCACAAGGACGCTGCGAAAAAATTGAAGAAGGCCATAGAAGTTCTGCCGACAGTCTTTACCGCAGAAAAGCATCCAAATGTCCGCTTTGTAATTTACGATGCAATGCGTCCACTCTACGCACAGGAAGCCTTGCGCGCACCCGTACGTGGCACAAAGTTTTCGCACTTTGTTTCTAGCCCGTCAACAGGCAGTTTGCACAACTACGGCATGGCAATCGACATGGGAGTTGAAAGCGATAACGGCCTAGTCGACATGGGAACCGACTTCGACACATTTGAAAAAGCGGCAGGGCAAAAATTTGAAGCAGAGGCTTTAAAGAGCGGTCGCTTAACACAAGGGCAAATCGACAATCGCGAAATGTTCCGCAAGGTAATGAAACGCGCCGGTTTTGTGCCGTTACCAAGTGAATGGTGGCATTTTAACGCCTTACCGTCGGCTCAGGTTCGAGAAAATTACAAGAAGATTGAATTCTAAAAAAAAGTCATTCCTTATCCAGGAACGACCTTTTCTGTTTGCTTTAAAAATTACTTTTCTTCTTTTTTAGGATCTTCCTTAGAAGCCTCTTCCTTTACCATATTGCGCAGGCACTTTGCAAATTCGCCGACATTTTCATTACGGTATGCAGAAGCGATATCATGCTTTTCATCATCAGCATCGAAATAGACGGATTCATCAAAGTTTTCGGAATACTTGTCCTTGCAATAGCTCTTGGTCATTTCTGCGTATTCGTAATTAAAGGCACAAGTGTCGCCTTCAGAAATAACACGCACACTAGCCATGCTCGATGGGATTCCAGAGAAAGCAGTATCTAGAACAAATTCAAACTTGCGCTGCCCAATGGCAAATTCGGCAGTCTTGTTATTGATTGACTTGAATTTTTCGGAATGTTCTTCGCTGAAATGATCGAAATTCTCATCGCTACTTTCAAACAGATGGTCTCCAGTAACATCTTCAAGCTTGTAATCATTATCAAGAATATTTAAAATATCGTGCACAAATTCAGAATACCCAAAGTTGTAATTCGGGTTTTGCTTAATATCGGTAATAATTGAAGAGCCCGAAATGGTAACATACGTTTCAACAGCCTTATTCTTGGATGTTTTGCATTTTACAACCTTGTCGCCATCGTCACGCTTAACAGTGCAATCCGTAAACTTCCAGGTACCCTTCACCGACTTGGAATCGCCTGTAAAAACAAAGCCAGTTTCATCCAAGGACGGCTTATCTAAGGAACGGTTGAACCAATACAAGGTATCCTTGGAGATTTCATACTTAAAAGATGCTACACTAGAAAGAGGATCTGAATTCCATTCAATCTTATGGTTGTCCAAAAGGCAGACGCCCTTGGCAGAAGTTAGGTAAGTAACAACCTGGTTATCTTTATCAATGGTCAGGTAATCCGTTTCTTGAAGGCTCTCAGAAGAGGTCAAGGAAACCGTGGAGGAACTATCGCCGCAAGCAACAAGCGCCATTGCGGCAAGGCCAAAAGTCATACCACCAAGAAGTTTTTTCATAAAGCATCCTTTTTTTCGCGGTCCATCACGACCGTTCATTTTTATAACATGTAATGTAGTAAAAAAATGCAAAAAGGCAAATCAAATTTTGTAAGCCGTTGTCTTTCAACGACTTACAGGGATGTCCCGCCATTAACCATTCACGATTGATTTGCGAGTGAGCCTCCAGGCCCCCTGCTTATTGAATTCTGGATCGGTCTTTTTAAAAGGCATGCGACTTTCTTTCATCATTTCAAAGCGTTCGCCTTCTCCAATTTCAATGACAGCACCAGTATCCGCTGCGAATTTTTCAATGAACAATGCATCTGCCGTACTAGAAAGCAAATCCTTGACGGCATCCTCCTTGTCAATAAGCTTAGAAACGCAAATGTCAGGCAAGCCAAAAGATTCCATACCGAGCGTAAAGATATCGTTCTGTGTTTCAATGTAGTTAAGCCACGGGTCCATCGGATAATTTTCAGGCTCGCATTCCGCAAAGGATGCGGCGGTCCAGGCGGCGCCGGAATTCTGGAAGTACACGCCAAGAGCGCCATTCGCAAGCATGTTAGAAACGACCTTGTTCACTTCTTTCAAGGTTTCTGGAGTTGTTACTGTTCCCTTGATAAAGAACAGGGACTTGTGGCTTGCAATCGCTGCCGATTCTTCTGTAGAAAGTTCTCCATTTTCTGCAAAGACTTCAATGAGCCCAGACACTGCCGGCTTAAGGAAGGCTTCAAAAGTCAAAGTGCAGCCAGGAATTACAAGCATGCCCGATGTTGAACGGATCTGCACTTTTTCTAGGAACTGCGGTGCGTCGCCTTCTGCGACAGGGAGAGGGAAAGCTATAATAAATGTTCTCATAATAGTCTTTTGGATTTAGTGGTTAGTGATTAGACGAGAGACCGCTTCGCTGGTAGACGAAAGACGAAAGAGGATTGTAGGTTTTCATGCTTAAGGTACAGGGGTTAGGGGTTAGTGAATGTTGATTTTCAGTGCTTTAGAGGTTAGAGACTAGGTTCTAGAAATTAGGGTAATT
>DCGZ01000132.1:0-8594 GCA_002314675.1 Fibrobacter sp. UBA1765
TTTGTCAAATCAGCAAAGTGAGACATCTTTTAACGAGAATCTTGATCAACAGTTGGTAAAAGCGTTTATTGCAGCGAAGAGAATCGAGGGCTGTTCCGAGAAAACCTTGCAATATTATCAAAAGACCATCCAGGATTTCATTCTCGGCATATCAAAGAACATCAAGAAAATTTCTACAGACGATGTTAGACAATACCTGACCAGCTACCAACAGCGTAAAAATTCCAGCAAGGTTACAATCGATAATATCAGGCGCATTTTCTCTAGTTTCTTTTCTTGGCTTGAAGATGAAGAATATATTTTCAAGAGTCCAATTCGCAGGATTCACAAGGTAAAAACCGATAAAATCATCAAAGAAACCTACAGCGATGAAGAACTAGAAAAACTTCGTGATAGTTGTGCGACGCCTAGAGATATTGCGGTTATAGACACTCTTGCCTCTACTGGCATGCGTATTGGCGAAATGGTTTTGCTGAACAAGCAAGACATCAATTTTACAGAACGAGAATGCGTCGTCTTCGGTAAAGGGAATAAGGAACGCATTGTTTATTTTGATGCAAGAACCAAAATGCATTTACAGCAGTATCTCGAAAGCAGGACTGATTCTAACGAGGCATTATTTGTTTCCCTTAGAAATCCAGCAACAAGAATTACCATTAGCGGTATAGAAAGTCGTTTACGAAAATACGGAAGGCAACTGAACATCAATCGGGTACACCCCCATAAATTCAGAAGAACTTTGGCAACGATGGCTATTGATAAAGGGATGCCTATCGAACAATTGCAACGGTTCCTAGGACACCAGCGTATCGACACAACCTTGCAATACGCTATGGTAAAACAATCAAATGTGAAATTGGCTCACAAGAAATATATTGGGTAAAAATGATTTATAGACTTGATCAACTCGCCACAATAAAATACGGAAAGAACCAAAAGAATGTCGAGGATCCTAACGGGAGTATTCCTATTCTAGGTACCGGAGGCATTATGGGATACGCCAATAAGCCCCTATACGATAAGCCTTCTGTATTAATTGGTAGAAAAGGAACAATTGACAAGGTTAAATACGCTGACAAGCCTTTTTGGACTGTAGACACCCTTTTTTATACACAGATCAATGAAGAACTTGTAATTCCAAAATTCTTGTTCTACAAATTGTCCCTAATTAATTTTATGAACTATAACGAAGGGACAACAATTCCTAGCCTAAGAACGGAAACATTGAATCGAATGGAATTCGAAATTCCTGATAAGGATGTTCAAGCTAAAATCGTTAATGTGTTAGATTCAATTGATCAAAAAATTGAGTGCAATAACCGCATAAACGATAATTTAGCAGCCTAAATCTGGATATTTTCCACATCTATTTCGCCGGACATGAGTTTTGGGAGAAGGGTGTCGCGGAGGTTGGTTAGGCGTTGGATTTCCAAGACATTCTTTTCAATCATTTCATAAAGAGGCGTTACTTTGGCACAGAATGATTTCAAAGTCTCTTTAGACGGGATTGCCACAGGGTAAGTCAGTAAAGTTTCGGGTGAGACTCGCTGATGACTGTTGGTGCAACCGGTTACAAGGCTTCCCATAAAGTCGTAGAATTGAGCGCAGTCAATAATACTATATAGGTAATCGCGATGAAATCCGTTGATGGATTCAAATACAACAAACTCTGTAGAGCAGATTGGATATTCAGAGAGGCAATAAGGACGCCAAATACGCTTCGTATCGGGATTCAGTTTTGAAATTAGCACAGATTCTTTTGTCACCATAAACTTATTGCTCTTGATTCCATCAGCGACTTCAAAAACAGGGTAATGTTTTTCATCTAAAGCAGGGAGGCTGTAATGTTCTACAACCAATCCAGGATTCTTTTCGGGATGGAAAGCAGTCTTTTTGATTGTTGCTATGTCAGAAAGTTTGCCTTTTTTCCAATCCCCTGGCATTACACCACCGAAGTGGGTGTAGTCGATGAACCAGTTTTTGAAGAGGGCTTGGGCTTGTTTCTCTAAATTATCGTTTATCTTATTGTTGAGTTCGATTTTGTCGTCGAGGCTGCTGAGGATGCCTGCAATTCGCTTTTGTTCTTCTAGTGGGGGCAAGAGAATTGGCAACTTTCTTTGAGCAGTTATGCCTAAATACAGCCTTGTACTACCAGATCCAGCCCAATTTTGAAACAGCTGTTGAAACTTCTGCGAATCAAAGTAATACTTCAGATACTTATTATAAATACCTTTTCTGCAACGATAATATGTCACTTGAGGTGTTAGTACAATAAGAACATGCGAGTCAGGAACAATCGCAGTCCGTCCCAAAGTCGCCTTATGAGTCAACAAGACATCACCAGGCTTCGCAAATCCTTTATCCAAAGAATCTGCTTGCTCTTGAGTAATAAAATAACAGTTCTTTAAATTCACAGTACCATCGGACAAATCATTCGCCATTACAAACGGGATTCCCTCAGATACATAATCTGTAGATTTCGGATGTTTTTCGCCATGATTGCCATCCATCGGTGGCTCCAGCATACCCAAATCAATTAATTCCTGAACAGAATATTCTTTCCACTCAACTTGGCTCATACTCTTCTTGTCTCTATTAAGGTTTATTCTCCAACATTCTGCTAGGATTACTTCGCTGCGTTCGCAATGATGTAGTGTGCCGTATTCCTTTTGCATAGCCAACTTTCAGTATAAAATTGTAGAAAATGTGATTTTTTACTCAAAATTTCTGTAGAAAACGTGATAAACATACACGCAATTTAACTTTCCTACAATTTAACGAGTTTCGCTTATGGGGTTTTGCAGAAACCCTTTTCGCTCGGTCATGCGAAATTGAGCAAGCTCATTTCGCACGACTCTCGCTTATGGGGTTTTAGGGATCTCCCTAGGAGAGAGGCTGGAGCGAGGGGGATTCCTCCCCCACTAAATCTTAAATCCGAGGCCCTCCAGGTTTTTCTTGATTTGCTTTTCGAGGTCGTGGCTCTTTGCGAACATCTGGGAGAGTTCGGCGGTGAGGCGGGTCATTTTCTGGTCGAAGGGTTCGTCATCCTGGGCGGTTTCCTCGATGCCTACGTAGCGGCCGGGGGTAAGGATGTAGTCCTGGGCAGCGATGTCCTTGGTTTCCACAACGGCGCAGAAGCCTTTTTCGTCCTGGAGTTTGCCTTTCTGGAACTGTTCGAAGGTGTCAGAGAGTTTTTGGATGTCATCCTCGCTGAGGTCGCGGTGCTTGCGGTCCACCATGTGGCCCATGTTGCGGGCGTCCACGAAGAGTGTCTTGCCTTTCTGCTTTTTGCCGCGGGTAATGAACCAGAGGGTCACGGGGATGGTGACGCTGTAGAAGAGCTGGGTGGGCATGGCCACGATGCCTTCCACGAGGTCGGCCTCGATGATGCGCTTGCGGATGTCGCCTTCGCCACCGGTCTGTGAGCTGAGGGCTCCATTTGCAAGGACTAGGCCGATTTTTCCGCCGGGTGCCAAGTGGTAAATCATGTGTTCGATCCAGGCGAAATTGGCGTTGCCTGCAGGGGGCAGGCCGTATTGCCAGCGGACATCGTTCTGCAGCTGTTCCTGGCCCCAGTTCTTGAGGTTGAAGGGCGGGTTCGCCATGATGAAGTCGAAGCGTTCGTTGGCGTGGAGGTCGTGGAAGAAGGTGTCTTCGTGGTGTTCGCCAAAGTTTGCGTCGATGCCACGGATTGCCATGTTCATCTTGGCCATTTTCCAGGTGTCGGCGTTGGCTTCCTGGCCGAATACGCTGATGTTGTTGCGGTTGCCGCTGTGGGCCTGTATGAACTTGACGCTCTGTACGAACATGCCGCCGGAACCGCAGGCGGGGTCATAGACACGCTTGCCTTCGGTGGGCTTGAGGATGTTCACGATGGTCTTTACGATGCTTGCGGGGGTGTAGAATTCACCGCCCTTGACGCCTTCGTAGCTTGCGAACTGGGCAATGCAATATTCGTAGGTGCGGCCCAGCAGATCCTTGCTTGCCTCGGTGTCGCTCATGTCCATGTTGCTGAACACATCCACCACGTTGCCGAGCACGCGCTTGTCCAAATCGGGAGCGGCGTAGTTCTTGGGGAGCACTCCCTTGAGGTTCTTGTTTTCCTTTTCAACGGCGATCATGGCTTCGTCCAGGACCTTGCCGATTTCCGGGGTGTGGGCCGCTGCCGCGATCTTGTTCCAGCGGGCGGCCTCGGGCACAAAGAACACGTTTTCTTCAGCGTAGAAGTCCGGGTCGTCTTCAAAGCCCTCCCCTTCTGCCACCAGCTCGTTGTAGCGTTTTTCGAAGGCGGCGGAGATGTAGCGCAAAAAGATGAGGCCGGTAAAGATCTTGCGGTATTCTGCGGCGGGAATGTGGCCCCACAGTTCGCAGGCGGCATTCCAGATTTGCTGTTCAAAGCCAATCGCTACAGTGTTCTCGGAAGAAGCTTTCTTGGAGATTCGTGCCATGTATGTACCTTTTCATTTTTTTCTTCAATATAAAATAAACAGATGACATTTTGCGTCGCACTTTTATTTTCTTACTCTACACAAAAAAAAATAAAGTATCTTATTTAAAGTTAACGCCTAACCCCAAACTGCACGGCAGGTTCGCCCTGCACGCGCAAAATGTACACGCCGTTTTCGAGAGAGCCCAGGTCAACAACGCGACCCGCAGAAACGCTGCCGAGCATCTGGCGCTTGCCGCGCAAGTCGTAAACTGCATAGCGAACGTTTTCGCCGCGAATCAGAGTAAAGCTTAAGTTACCTTCACCCATGCGGAGCGCGCTCGGCTTTGCAAGCAGCAGAGGCTTCTTTTCGATGCCAACCGGTTCCAAATCCTTCAAGCTATACAAAAAGTCAAAGACCTTCTTTTGCACCGTTGCCGTATATTTTTCATTATCGTAGAATTCATGCGGTTCACCGTCTACAAAATAGGTTTCGTGCTTTACGTCTAACTTTGTGAGAACAGAATCAATCACAAAACTCCCGTAAAGTGTCGGGGCATGCAAATCAAGTGTAAGCGAAGCCAAGGCAGCCCCTGCATCAGACGGAATGATGTTCTTCAATACTCCAGCGACATTGCTTAACGGGCGACCAGTCTTAAAGTAAACGGTTTCGTCGCCGGTGCCATGAATCAAGAGCACTGGGGCCTTGCTGTTTTTCAAGATGTCCTTGTTGTGAACGGCACCCCACAATGCAACAGCGGCATTGCCCTGCGAATACACAGTCCTGTCGCCATACGCATCGAGGGTTCCAAGGCTAGGCTCCTTGCTGTTTATGTATTCCGGGAACTCATCTTCTGCTTTTGCATAAAGGCCTTCAAGGCTAAGGATTGCACCGGCACTGTTGCCAAGCAAATAAATCTTGTCTGGATTTATGCCGTACTTTTTGTGATTGGCGCGCAAGTAACGGATTGCCGAACGAATGTCTTGTACGCCGCGGTAAACGGTGCGCGCGAAGTCTGCACTATCAATATGCAGCTGGTTGTTTTTGCCCTGTAGCGTTACACCCATGCGGTATTCAAGCGAGGCAGTCACATAGCCGCGAGCTGCAAGGGAATCGCAATAGTTCACGGTATGTTGCGAATGGTCATCTTTTGCGCCGGCAACGAATGCGCCGCCATGCGATACTAGAACTACAGCGCGGTCCGTAGCGTCGTCTCCATTTGGCGTGTAGATGTCCATCAGCAAATCGACATTCTTAGTATCGGTTTCGTTGTTGTAAAAATACGCGACAATGCCGCTATCCTTTACAGCCTTTACGCTTAAAAGCGTTGTGATCAGGTGCATCGAAGATAGCTGCGGAACATCTTTTGCTACGACAACATTCTTTTGAACGTCAACCTTAAAGAGTCTGTCTTTATAGCGTTCGCCAGCAAAAGCCATAGATACGCTAAAGGCAAGCAAAATTGCAAAAATCTTGTTCATGTTTTCCCTTTTTTTGTATAAAAAAATCATTTAACCGTGAGCGTCATGTTCGTGGTGATGATGCTCGTGATGGCAGTGCGCATGCAGTTCTGCGCTGTGTTCGTGGCAATGCGTATGGTCGTGAGTTGAAAGTACGCGGTGAGCCATCATGCCGTGTGTTATGAGTTCCATGTCGCAGCCGTAAGCCTCGTGCAGAACGTCTCCGTTCAAGCCGTTGCCGCCATGAAAATGCACACAGCCGTTTACGCAGGCAACGCTCTTTACATGTTTGGAAAGTGCCATGAGGTCATGGCTTACAAGCACGATCGTCATTTCGGCATTGAGTTCAGCAAGCAAGTTGAAAAGGCTTGCCTGGCCGGCGGCATCCATGCTGCTAGAAGGTTCATCAAGGAATAAAATTTTGGGTTTTGCGGCGAGGGCACGGGCAACAAGTACACGCTGGCGCTGTCCACCAGAAAGCGCACCAAGGCGACGCGTTTCAAAGCCAGCCATGCCTACGCGCGCAAGGAGTGCAGAGACCTCTGCGGAATCCGCCATCAAGCCGTATTTGCCCGTGGCAACGCACTGCGCGACCGTTATCGGAAATTCCACATTTGCGTTCGTGTTCTGCGGAACATAGCCCACAAGATTCTTCTTGTTCGGTACACGCTCGCCAAAGATTTTTACAGAGCCTTCCTGCGGTTTTAGCAAACCGACAAGCACTTTCAAGAGCGTTGTCTTGCCGCCACCATTCGGGCCAATCAAAGCCAAAAAGTCACCCTCTTCTACAGAGAAGTTCACATTCTCTAAGATCAGGTTTTTGCCGTAGGCGAATGTTACGTTTTCAACTTCGATTGCTTTCATTGTTAAGATACCAGATGCAAGAGCAAGATGCAAGAAATGTTATTTTTCAAATGTTATCTAGAAGGTTTTAAAGCCGTTACGAAATCGTACAGGACTTTTTCGAATTCGTATGAGAGCGGGTCAACGCTTTGCACGGTTCCGTCAATTGCCTTTGCAATGGATTCTGCCGCGCGCTTGCTGAACTGCGGCATTACAAAGACCGCCTTTACGCTATTTTGCCTTGCACTTTCAATAAGGTCCTGCAAATCCTTTGGCTTTGGTTCCTTGCCTTCTACTTCTACGGCAAGCTGCGTCAAGCCGTAGTCACGGGCCAGGTATCCAAAGCTCGGGTGGAACACCATGAACTTTTTTTCGCTCGGGGCAAGGCTCGCAGCAACGCCAGCAATGTAGCTATCGAGCGAGTCCATTTTTGCGTTGTAGGCTTCAAGATTTTTTGCGTATGTTCCGCAGCCCGCAGCATCCTTTCCGCAGAGCGCAGTCTTCATGTTATTTGCAATAACCTTGACCATCTTTGGCGATGTCCACAAGTGCGGATCCAGTTCATCATGGTCTTCTGCTTCTTCATGATGTCCACCGTCATGATGGTGCTCTTCGAGCTCATTCCACTTTACGCCTTCAGAAATCGTAACTACGGCAACATTCTGGTTCACGCCTAAAAAGCGTGGCATCCAGTTTTTGTCCATGCCGCTGCCATCAGAAAAATAAAGGGAAGCCTTTGCAAATTCCTTGAGTGTTGCCGGCTTTGGTTCAAAGCTGTGCGGGTCTGCATTTGCCGGGATCAACGCAATCGCATCTATGCGGTCGCCGCCAATAGCGGCAAGAATTTTTGCATACGGCTGGAGCGTTACGGCTACGGTCAGTTTTGCATTTACCGTTTCTGACTTTTGCTCATTGCAGGCGCAAAGCAAAAAGCTTGCAAAAAATGCGATACCAAAGATTTGAACAAGTTTTGAAAGTTTCACTATTCTACCAGGGAATCAAAATCAATATCTGCAACGGTTTCTGCAATAATATCCGGTTGACGGGCCTGGCGGGCCAAGTCATCGCGGTTCGTTTCACCGCAAAGCGGCAACGCAAACTTACAGCCCGAACGAATCGCAAGTTCAAAGTCTGTATAAAGGCGGTCGCCAACAAACAGGATTTCTTCCGGCTCGCAAATTTGCATTACCGGAGCAAGCATTGCCGGGTCCGGCTTGCCAAAAGAAACTTCTGGGCGAACATGGTATGCAGTTTCGAACATAGCAAGGAATGAGCCGATATCTGGCACGGGGCCTCGTTCATCCGGGCATACAAAGTCACGGTGCGTTACCCAAAAGCGGATGCCACGCTGAATGCGCCAAGAGACTTCGCAAAGTTCCTTGTAGTCGAACGCATTGTGGTAAGAAATCAGCACAAGTTCAGTTTCTTCAATGCTTGGGCGAATATTCAAATTCGGGTCTTGCGCAGCAAACCATTCGGTAACTTCGTTGTTACCAAAAAAGAAGACATTATGAATGTTCTGTTCGTGAATACGCTGCAAGGCAAGGTTCAATGCAGAAATGATGGAATCTTCACTTTGGAGCGGAAGCCCCATGCGTTTTAGGCGGTTCTTGTAAAATACGGGGGACTTACTTGTGTTGTTGCTCAAGTAAAAAACAGGAACCTTAGAAGCTATGTGCTGCACAGCCTTGACTGCGCCCGGAAACGGCTTGCCACTCAAATAAAGCGTTCCGTCCAGGTCAAAAACAACAGCCTTGATAGGCTTTTTAAAACGAGTATTCGCCATAGTGAGGGGTAAGATAGTAAAATAGGGTATAGGATTTAGGAGCTAGGGGGTAGAATAGACGAGAGAACGGCACTACGT
>DCGZ01000132.1:8603-8726 GCA_002314675.1 Fibrobacter sp. UBA1765
ACTACGTGCCTACAGACGAGAGGGATTATTAGGATCTAGTGAAATGTTAATTTCCAATGTGTCGGCTGTAGGCTGACGCCTGTCGACTGAGAGGTATAAGGGCGCTTCGCTTTGAGGTCGATG
>DCGZ01000108.1 GCA_002314675.1 Fibrobacter sp. UBA1765
CGATTTACGGCCTCGGCTGGGAATAGAAATAAGCTTAAAACGCCCCGAAATTTTTCGGAGCGTTTTTTTCATCTATCCGAACAAATCGTTCAATACGATTTGGTTGTTGACGATTCCGTTGTACTTGCCGCTTGAAAGTCCATAGGTCGTTACAAAAGTAAGCTGCATTGACTTTTTGGGATTTTCTTCCATAAATCGCTGAATCTTGTTTCGCAAGTTCATTTCGTAGCTTTCGTTAATCGAGAACTGGGCTATCGAAAACTTCATTTCGCAAATATTGACCGTATTATCGGCCCGGTCAATCACCAAGTCGATTTGCGCACCTTTGTTCCCCTTATCAACTGCACGCCATACATAATTCCTGCTTTCAATTCCGGAGATTCCAAGTTTTTCCTTTATTTTTTGTTCATGCAGCATGACCAAGTTTTCAAAAGTGAGGCCCGCCCAGGCATAAAAAACAGGCTTTCCCTGAACTTGCTGCCAGCTTGAAACGGATTCCTGTTCAATAAAATTGAAATAGAATAGCGAGTAGAAATCGACAAGCTGGTATAACAGGGTATTCCCTCGAGTTCCTTTGAAAACAGGATAAGAGCGAATGAACCCGCAGGATTCCAGATTTTCAAGAACAGTAGAAAGTCCTTTCCCGGATTTCAATCCTGTTTTTACGATGACTTCTTCTCGGGTCATTCCGTAACGTTTTTCGTTCAGAGCCTTTACAACGGTAATGTAGTCGTCTGAATTTTTGAAAAGGGCCGAATAGAGATTCTTAAATTCGTTATGCAGTTCTCCCTGTTTTTTAAAGAACAAGTCGTCAATGTTTTGAACAAGACTTTTTGAAGAGTCCAGCTTATCCAAGTAGAACGGAACTCCGCCCATACACATGTAAAGCGTCGAAATGTCGTAAAGCGAGGCTTTGAACCCCTTGTTTTCCAGGAATTGTCTTGTCTCGCCAAGAGTAAACTGCTGAAGAAAAATTTGACAGGTCAGGCGATTATGCAGACCGCCATGGTCGTTTATGAGCTTGTTCATCATCCAGGATGTTGCAGAGCCGCAAACAACGAGAACAACGTCCTTTTGTGCGGAAGCCCACGCATTCCAAAAATGTTCCAACGCAGGAATAAAATTGGATTTCGGCGTGTCCATCCAAGGCAACTCATCAAGAAAGATTACCTTTCGTTTTTGCCTTGATGCAGATACAAGCGAGCGCAACAAAAAGAAAACATCAGTCCAATCGCATGGCTTTTCATGGGGAATGTTTCGCAATCCCGCTTCAAGCATTTCTTTATAGAAGTTTGTTATTTGAAGCTGGAGATCGCCGTTTGCAAGTCCCGCTGTTTGAAAAACGATGCTTTCATCAAAAAACTCTCTAACGAGAAAGGTCTTACCTATGCGGCGCCTACCGCAAACAACTACGAATTCCGATTTGCGCGACGAGAAAATCTTTTCCAGTGCGATTTTTTCCTGATTACGACCTAAAATAAGCTCTTTCATACTCTTAATATAGTATAATTTGCCACGAGCAGCACAAAAACACGTTTCGTGGCAAAAAATAGCGTATAATTTGCCACGAATGATATAAAAGCATTTTTCGTGGCAATTTATAGCATTCCACAGTTCATCGACCTAATCTTTTTTTCGATACTACACGACCGTTTTGAGTTCAGAAAAAAATTCCCCCAAATTTTCGGCGAGCTTTCACGCACATCCCATATTCTAAACGTGCATCGTATCGCAATACAGAAACAAAAACTTAGAAAATCAACGATTTAAAAAAGAGAAATTCAATTTTCGTATCGTATTTAGTACAGGCAAAAAAAAAGAGATGTTCGCCTTTCCCAGTATACATCTCTTTTTATTATCGGCCACCAATCCTAAGAAGCGGACTTTTCCAGATCTTTATTGGTCATGGCACAGACGCAGATATGTCAAAAGGATTTCAAATATTCTTCCACATTCAAATAATTAATACCGTCAATCCCCTGTGACACGCCGCGGTAAATCACGTTCTTGCTTACAATGGTGCCGTAGCGGAACTCCGTATCGCGGCACTTCTTTGCATCCTTCAAGTGGCGATACTGTTCTTTTGCCACGATTTCGGAATGCTTGATTTCATAGATTTCGCAGGTCGCGCTTTCAGGATTTGCAACAACCATGTCGAACTCGCCCACGGCAAACTGCAACTTAAAAACATGGCAATCAGGTCGCGCCATTTTTGTTTCAAGCAGCACGATTTCTTCCATCATACGGCCCTTGATTTCATTGAGAATGCGCTCTGCAATAGACTTGCGCTCCACAAGGGAACAACTACGAAAGGCATCATCCTGCAAAAGGGAATCTATCAGAGCCCTCGCCTGAGCATAGCGAAGCCCCGGCTGTGAAATAGTCGTCATCCGTTCCCGCCGATTAAAATCTCCAAAGTTTTCCACATCAATGTCAACCGTCAAATCCAGCAAGTCAAGGTATTCACGAATTTCCCGTACATGGTTCACATCCACCCGGTCCAAAATATCCGTAGGGCGGAACCTGTCCCTGCGCAAATTCTTCGCCGACAAACTCAAATCACTTGAGCGGAAATCACGGGCCAGCACGTCCAAGGTAAAACGATGGTTGATATCTTCTACAATGCGGTTGATGGCATTGGTCAGCTCACCCGCCTCGTACAGAGATTTCAACGAACGAAAGTGTCCTTCGTACTGGTAGCACTTCAGGGAATGCTGAATGTTCTTCGCGATTGCGCTATCCACATACTCATTGGCGCTCTTCACATTCGCAAAGGTAAAGCGGCCCTTATTGTATTCACGGTCGCCCATGCTCATGGTACCGCCATATTGAATGTACTCGTCAATACCATTCAAGCCAAGAACACGCTCAAATTCGCGATACGGAATAAATGTGGTATGCAACATTTCCGCGCGATCGTAAAGCTGTTCATCCTCGGAAAAAACAAAGCCCAGGGAATCCGTACCCGAAAGCACAATCTTCATGCCGCAAGAGGCGAACACATCTGCAAACAGTGCCGCACCCTCAATGAAGTCCGCGAGCATCGTCACCTCATCGATGAACACATACTTGAAGCCCGCACCTTCCAGAATTTTAAGATCAGCGTTCAAGTCCGCAAGGCTGTTCCTTGAATTCACCTGGACAAAAGCCGCCTTTGCCAGGTCCCCAGGCGCCATCCCCCCAAACAGCTGACGAATCAAAGTTGTCTTACCCGTGCGGCGAAGCCCATACAGAATGAAAACTCGGTCATTGCCTGGGCCATAAATGTAATCGTACAGACGCTCAAAGCCATCGCGCTTTTTCCACTGCAAAACATTGGCTGCAAAATTCGTGAGGGCAGCGCCAAGCTTCACATCCGTCTTGAAGCGTTGCGTATCAAAGCCCATGGAACCCGCATTATAAACTACTAAATCTTCGCGAAGCAACAAGCCATTCGTAAGCGACGCGGCAACCGACTTCGCCGCCTTACGTTGTTCAATCTCTGCCAAAAGCGCCGACAGTTCCTCATCCTTCACGCGGCGGGAACGCTGCTTGCCATCTTCCATCCACTGGTAATACGCATAACGCTTACCGTTGATAGTCTTGTAGGTGATTCCGCCGATGCTCTTCGCCATAATGTTCCGCCCCTTTGCGCTTTATCACATTTTAACTTAAAATTTAACTTATTAAGTTAAAGAAGGCAAGAGCGGTGAGAATCGAACTTTTCCCTACTTGCTCAGATCTTTATTGGTCATGGCGCAGACGCAGGAATCACTCCACA
>DCGZ01000095.1 GCA_002314675.1 Fibrobacter sp. UBA1765
TTCGCCGGTGGGTCCCTTTTTTTTGGATGCTGTTTAAACGAACTTGATTTCAAGTTTTTTGCCGATGGCCTTGGCGAATTTTTCAAGGGTGGCGAATGTGACTCCGGTTGAAGGATCCTCAAGTTTGTACTGCTGGGGAGCAATACCCATCTTTTTGCAGATGGAAGCTGCAGGCTTGCCCCTGCGGGCCTCGAAGATGGTGTAGGCGAGTGCCAGCCTGCCGTTGACCTGGATGGCGTAGAAACCGTTCTTCTGGTCCTCCGTGAGCGTGGATTGGGGGAGCGGGTCCTTGTCTTCCAGTTTCACTTCGAGAATTAAGTCTAAGGCGTCTTTTGCCATAGTCAATGCTTCTTCAAGAGAGTCTCCGCATGTATTGCATCCCGGAATGTCTGGAAACTCTACGGTAAATCCGTCTTCTTCGTGATTTATTTTTGCAATGTATTCCATTTTTTTTATCCTAGTTAAATGAGTGCCCAAGAAAGGGCGGGAGCCCTATTTGAGTCCCGCGTCTTTTAGAATCTTGTTTGCGGTTCCTATTTTCAAGTCTTTGTTTCCGTGATAAGGAACCGTTATCGGCTTGGATCCTTCCTTTTTGTAGATTCGGTGTGAACCGTTTGCTCTATCAAAGGTGAATCCCGCTTGTTCAAGTTTCTTGATTAGCTCTTTTGCATTCATTTAACCTCCGTTAATTGTTCTTTGATATTATAAATATATATAATTTTATTTATTTCGTCAAGTATTTTATTAAATAATTTAAAAATTTTGTAGAAATTTGAATAGAAAAATTTAAATAAATATATTGACAAAACAGCAATACAAATTTATATTTAGAACATGAATATCACGGAACACGCAATCGAAAGAATGGCAGAAAGAGGTTTCACTCCAGATATGTTGGGAAAGTTCCTTTCTTCCGGTTATAAGGTTGAAGTGGCGAATTCCGGGAGATATAAGATGATTGGAACTGTTGACGGTGTGTCATGGACGATTATCGTAGAAGCGGACATGTACACCATAGTAACGGTCAGAAGGTCACATGGAGGTGAAAATGGATAAGGAAGAATTGAAGGCCGCGCTCATTGCCTCCGGCCACAAGATTGTGGAAAATACTCTTTCCGCTGAAGAACTTGAAGATGTGGAGCGAGAGCTTGACGAATCGGTGGGAATTGACGATGCCAGGCTGAAGGTCCTTGTTGAAAAGGCCAAGACAGCTCTTTCTGGTGAAAAGTCGAGCCTTAAGATGGTTTCTCTTCGCCTGGATCCACAGACGGTGGAAAACATGAAGAAGAAGGCTGCGGAGCTTGGAATGCCATATCAGGCTGTTGCCAGAAAAGTGTTGCAAGCCGCGTTCTCTTGATCTAGATAAAAAAGAAAAGGCTCAGGATTTTTCCTGGGCCTTTGTCTTGATGTTCAATTACTTGATGCTTACGATTCTTGAGTAGTGGATGAACTCGTATCCGAATAGAGTGTTGAATCGGATACCGCCGCCACAATAATCGCTGTTAAAATCAACTAAATCCACATCAGCTTCGGTGATAGCTAGTGGGTTCAAGTCGTTGGGGTTGATGTATTTGACTTTCATTCCCTTGTGAAAATTTGTTGAGTCAAATTCTTCTTTAGTCATTAAGTTTCCTCTCTGAAGTTTAGGCCGTGTTGGCGAAGCAGTTCCTGGAACTCGTCAAGGGATTTGCGACCGCAGTTTTTTATCCGCAACATTTCTCTCATGGTCTTGCCTGCAAGTTCCTTGATTGTGCGGATGTTTGCGAGCCTTGCGACATTTGAAGATCGAGGCGTCAAGTAAACGTCGTCTAGGAGCATATCTCCGGTGTCGGCCATTTTGTAGCAACGCTCGCAGTAGTCCTCAAGTAAATGATTGCGGACCGGTTCTCCGGGAGAAATCATTCTTTTACACTTGTCGCATATCGTGATTGTGTATTTCATTTTATATCCTCTGCTAAGGGGTGTTGACAACTTTAAATATCTGTTCGTCCATTATTCAAAACTCTTTCTTTTTGCTTGAAATACTCAGCCTTGTAGGATTCGTAGCATTCTTGGCAAAGATTCACCCTGCCATGCGCATAATCTTTCCAGACATTGTACACTTTAACTTCAGGACTGTACTTGAAACATAAATCGCAAGCGTACCGTACTGGAGATACAAAAGGCATAGGTAAATTTATGCTTGCTTCGACTTCGTTTGTAAAACGTTTTTTATAATCTTTGAGTTCTTGAATTAGAACTTTTCTTTCCTCGTTTAGCTCTACAATTATGGAACGCATTTGATTTGACAAGTTGCAGATGTTAGGCCCTAAAGCCCATTCTACTTTTTGGTCTAAAGTCCAACCGTTAAATATTTCTTCAAAGCCCATTCTATTTTTCCTTCATCACTTCTACTTGGTTGCATTCGTTATGGTGTTCAAGTTCCTTTATTCGTGCTTCGGCTTCGCGTTCTCCTTGCGGACACGGATTTCTTTGTCTACTTCGTCGTTCTGCTCCATTGGATACACATGCGACCAGCCGACCCTATCGTCATCATACCAACGCCCCTTGTTATATCCTGTAATCAACACCCCATTTTCTGCAACCCCTTCATGCAGCCGCACTACATCAGTAGCATAGAGTTCACTGTCTTCATTATCAGCGACTATCGCACGGAACGGCTGTCCATCCCAATCCTTGATGTTCATTTCCTTTAGGTCTTTGTATTTCATTTTAAATTTCCTCGGTTGTTGGCGGCGGTGGAAGCGGCATCCAGTGGGTGACATCAAATTGAAAACACCTTAAAATCAAAGAGAAAAAACTTTCTCCGTATTCTTTGGTTGTTTCGTTATAAACAAGATATTGCGTTGTGTCGCTTGTGGGCAGCCTATCCTTGACAGAAATCCACTTGGAAGTGGTTGTTTCCATTTTGGAAATAGCTTCTTTCAGTTCCTTATTTTCATCTTTGAGAAATTCAACTTCAATATCCAAGCCTTCAATCTCGTTTTTCAGCTTTTCATTTTCGTTGTACGTCGGTTCCAATTCTTTCAAATCGTTAGACCAATTCTGCAAATCTATTTCGTGATTTTCCTTTTCTTTCAGAAGTTCTAGTTTTGTTTCGTCGAGCTCTTTCTGGAGACTTTCAATATACTGAATGACGTAAGCGTGAACTTGAATGTAAACGTCGTTTTCGTCAACTATATAACCGTAATTGTTGCTTTCGTGTTTGATCAGCTTAAATTTCTTTTGTTCCATTTGCATTCCTTAGATTCTTGTCAACCCATTTTTTGTCGTGCCATTCTCTGTTGTGCAGAAGCCTATTGCCGCAAACGCATTTCGCTTTGTCTAGATTGAATAGTGCTAGTGTATTTTGTTGCTCTGTAACAAGACGGCTTCTCCCACAACTTGTGCAATAGTATCTGTAAACGTATTCTCCGTCATCAAGCATGGTCTTCTCTTTCAATGAAGTTTGCCATTCTGATCAGGACCGTTATTGCGTCGAAACATTCCTCAATTGCTTGCTGCTTGTTTCCGGAAAGATAGGCTTCTATTATTTCCAGATATTCTTCATTCAGAAGTTCATCTGCTACAACTGTTTTTGCATTGTCGTTTACAAACCTTGTCTTTCGCAATGCTTCGCGGCACAATTCAATGTTGTTGGTGTCTGTAATTGAGTCTGCAAATTTTGGATGCTTGGAGATAGCCTTGTCCGTGTGTTCTTTGATTTTGCGTGTGATTTCTGTCCATTTCATTTCTGTTGCTATTGTGCATTCGTTTTCTTGCATTTCATTTTCCTTTCGAACCTTTTCTGTTCGCGTTCTGTTGGCTTGTATTCAATTCCTTTTGTAGCAAGTTCTGCTGCAACAAGAGAGAACCAATCTTCTATTCTGTATTTGTCCGGGTGCCACTTGATCTTATTCTTGGCTCGCGTCTTTGCATTAAGAACTTCTCGGTTTTCTTCCCTGTATTTTGCGTTTCTTTCTCTTTCGCGATCTGCATTTTTCTCTCGGTATTCCTTATTCCATTGTGCCATTTTTTCCGGATTTTTTTCAATCCATTGCCGGTGCAGTTCATTGTAATGTTCCTGCCGTGATTGCCTGTATGTTCTCTGCCTTTGGTATTCCTTTTCGGCCCATTCCGGATCAGTTGCTCGTCGTTCTCGTTTGCGGTCGCGTTGCTGCTTTTTCCTGGCTTCATGCCTTACGGGGTCGTTCTTTCGGCGCTCTTCCTTTTCCTTGATCTTGGCTGAGTGCCTTTCGGAATTTATCCTAGAGAAAGCAGTGTTGTCGAAAGTCCTTGCAGCGAGTCTTTCTGATGCTAGTGCTACATAATCAACCATTTTTATTTCTTCTGTTATACTTTAAACCTTTGTGAGCTTCGCTCATTCTTTTGATTGCTTCTGGAGTGAAGTAATAGCCTCGTTTCATTGCGTTCTGCCTTCGTGTTTCAGCCGCCTTTCTTGCAGTTTCGAGCTGTTTAGGCTTTCTGCTTTCGGCTGCTTTTTGGCACCTTTGCCGTGCAGCTTCCGGGTCCATGGCTTCCTTGATACTGTTGTTCAGCCTTCCGAGGCAACCTGCCGCGATTATCATTGCTCTTGCTTGCGGATTTTCGTTATACTGCTTTTTGCCGAATTCCGATTTTGTCATTGCGACAAGGTTGTTTTTTGTCAGGTTGAAACGGTTGCCGTCCTTGAAGAATACGCAATGGTCTTTAGGCAATTTTTGGCCGTTGTATATTTCAAAGAGAATGTGCGTAAGGTTCATCCTGCCTTTGGTTGTGCATCTCCAGTAGCCTTTTGGGGACCATACCCATTTCTTTCCGAGGTATTCAATGTGCTCGCCGAGCTTGTCGCGGCTTCCTGGCTGAATTACAACTCCAAATCTTTTGGCAATGCTCCTTACCGTTTCGCGGTTTATTCCATATTTTTGGCCAACTCTAGAGCAGTTCCTTGTCTTTGCCACTTCTTCAGCGATCTTCTTGCAAAGTTCTTCCGGGTGAGGCTTTGACGCTTTTCCGCTTAGCGGTGCGTAAGTTTCTATGCCTATTTTCTGGGCCTTTGTTCTTGCAGCTCCAAGCGTTCTTCCTGGCACGATCTTGTTCTGCCTGAGCAGTTCTAGTTCGTCTTCAGTCCATGCATCGTGGTATTCCCTTGAGCTTGCTTTTGTGTCTGTCAACCCAACGCCTGGCTTCCAGTATTTGTGAAAGTTTTTCCTTGCTCGGTCGCGGCATTGCGAAATGTCCTTGCCTTCTGGTATTACTCCGGCAAGGAACTGTTCATGCTCCTTTGTTGTCCACTTCTTAGCCATGGGCTGTTTTCGGTGGGATCAGGTCAAGAAGTTCGTTTTCCATCTGGATTCGCTTTGCCTGGTGTTCCAGTGCTTCTTTTTCTGGTTCTGGCGGCTCCATGTATTGCAGCTGGTTAGAGAAAGAAGAACCTTTCGGAATGGCTTTAACGGTCTTGATGAAGTCAAGTTCCACTCGTGCAGAGTCAATGCCAACCTTGCCGAGCAAAGCGATGGACTGAGCTTCCTGAGTTGTAATTTCCTTGTTCTTGAGCTTGTTCATTGCTTCAAGCATGATGTTTGTGATTGTGGTTGTTGAGCATTCCATAATTACTGCACCTTGTCCTTGATGTTTTCGAAGAAATACCTGAGCCCGCGCATTTGTGCCTTTGCGTCTTCAATGGCACTGTGTTTAAGGTCGTTGCCTTCAAACTTCTTGATGATAGGGAACTGGTTCTTGATGGTCCTGTAATCGTTCTGCGTGTAGAACTTCCATGGCAGTGCGGCATTGGCGTTCAATGCGTGCTTGAACAAAGCTTCAAGAATCGGGAAGTCGAAATCTAGACCGCAACACCAGACGCTGAAATTTTCGCCATAGCCTGTATTGAAATTTTCACCGAAAAAGTCGAGGAATGCCGAAACGACTTTCTTTGGATCTTCGGTTCCAGAGAACGCTTCTTGCTTGGCTTCTTCGCTTTGCCTGTTCCACCATTCAAGAGTGCTTGCGTCGTCAGTAAGCCCGATAAGCTCCTGCTGAATTGGGCTTATGCGCTTGTAAAAAGAAACCTGGTTCCCCTTGGTGTCAAATCCGAAGGCCCCGATAGAAAGAACCTTGCAGCCTGGCCTTTGGCCTGTTGTTTCGATGTCAACCATCAATGTGTTTTTCATTTGTTACCTCTTTTTTTTAGTATCTGCTCAACCTTTCGGCATAGTCGAGAATCCAACTTTGCTTGGTCCAGAAACCGCGCAAAGCTTCAATGTGTTGTAAACCTTTTCTTTTGCAGTGGACCTTGTTAACCCTGCATTCGCGTTTCCACATGTTGCACGCGTTAAGGAATGTGTGGTAGCTCCCGAGGAGCGAATTGACTTCAGAAGCATACTTGATGTTCAGGTATGCTTCATCGTCGCCTTCAAGCTTCATTTTTGGTGGGTTCTTTGGCATGTTCTTTACCTTTTAAATGTGGGTTTTCTGCTTGGTATTTTTTGCGTTGTATAAACTTGTTTCCGTGGTAGCATATTTGGCATATCCTGCAGAACTTTCTGCGGCATTCGTTGCATATTTCATTAGATCTGGTCTCCGTCATAAGCGTTGTATCTTTTAAGCTTGCCGTTCTCGTCGAAAATTACCGTGTGCCGCTCTTTTACTTCTTTTGCTTCGCCTTCTTCTGCAATTTGTTGTATCCAGATGCTCATGTCGCCCGGAACTCCGTTGAAGAACTTCTGCAGCTGCTTAGCCATGTCAAAAACATCATTGCATTCATTTACCTCAGCTCTTGCCATTACGCGAAAGTCTATCTCGTTGCCGTTGATCTGCGTGCCTTCGTGCCACAGAACGCTTAATTCATACTTTTGCTTCATTGGGTTCCTTTTGCTATACAAGCAGTTCTCTCAGTTCCTTTTCGCTTACGATTTGCTGGATCAGGTCGCCCTCGAAAAGTTTGCAAAGGCATTTGGCGCAAATGCATACTGTCACGGCCGTGTGCCTTACCTTCATTTTCAAAACGACATCTACAGGGACAAATGGCTTTCTGATGATGTCGTCTTCTGCCTTGCAGATGCAGCATGGAGCAAGGCGCCTGCACTTTTCGTCCTTGAATCGCTCCGCTTCGCTCATGGCCATTCTAAGGTTTGTTTCCCTGGCTAGCTTTTCTTCGCTTTTGAGGAGCGCCGGGCTTATGGGCATCTTTATCTTTTTCATTTTCTATTGCCTCCCGGTTCTCCAAGTTCCTTTATGCAGCTTTCGCAAAAGAACGCGTTCAAATTCCATATACTGATGATTTTACCTTTGGCGCATGTGGCGCACCTGTAGCACTTGGCCATGTTTTTCGTTTTGCGTCTCCATTATTTTCTAGAATGCTGAAGCTTTCCGGGTCGCTACAATAAAACTGTGTCTCGCTCTGTAGTGCCCGTTTCTTTGGTTCGTAATACTCGCTGTAGTGACAGTGGCATTTCATGTTGATGAACGAACCTTTCTTTAGGCCGCTTTCTTTTGCCTTTGCGGCAACATCTGGAGTAAGGAACACATTGTGATACTCGCATTGTTCCTTGTTCTCTGCGAATTTCTTGAAACGCTTTGTAACAAGTGTAAACTTTACGCATTCGCGATTCGTTACGCCATTATACCATGTAGGCGTGTCATGGACTGCACCTGCAAAAAACGTTTCGTTGGCAAATGTTTTTACTTGTTCCATTCCTGCTCCAGAAGGTTTAAGGGGTGCGCACTCTTACCCGGTGCGCTTAGGGTTGTGTCGTCACGTGGTGACGTGTGGAGAAATTAATATGGAATGTCGTCGTCATCGTAGTATTCAGGCTCTTGCGTTGCCTGGCTTTGCTGGCTAGCGAACTGGCTTGCGTTTGCTCTGCGATCATCATTCTCCTGCTTTGCCGGGCGTGCCATCTTTCGCATTTCGTTCACCAGAATGTAAGTGTCGTTGTGCTGTTCTCCGGAATTGCTTTTCCACTTGTCAGGTCGGAGTTCGCCTTCAACCTGCACGAGGCTGCCTTTTTCGAAATTCATTCTTGCAAGAGTTGTGGCGAGGTTGCCCCAGGCGGTGCACTTGACCCATATTTTTACACTTTTCCATTCGTTGCCTTGCTTGTATGGTTTGTTTATGCAGACATCGAATGTAAATCGTGGCTGGTTGTTTGAACTTTGCAGGTATTTTGGGTTGTCGCCCAGGTTACCGATGATTTCTACGTAATTTTTGTGCATTGCCATGGTTATTTCCTTTCGAAAATTCTTTCAAAAATGTTTTTGCGAATTCTGTTTTTATTTTGCAATCTGGGCATAGGATTTTCCCGCTAAATGTTGTTGTTTTTTTTATTTCGATGCCGCATGAATTGCACTTAAGGTTTCTGTTATAGATTCTGTATGATTGCTGTCTTTTGCCTGGGAAACTGATTTTGTTTCTGCAACAAAATTGTTGTATGGCATGGTATGATCTTCCTGTAGGAAGTATTCCTTCTCTTAATTTTTTGATTTCTGTTGTTGTCCATGCCTTTTTCTTCATCAAAGATCTTCTTCTTTTACGAACTCGTTGTTCCTTGCCATGGCAAGCTTTATCGGGTCGATGATATTTTCTGGTGCAGAGCCAGCTACATTGTGCAGCTGTTCTACAATCGCCTTTACATCGCTGCATGGCTTGCCTTTAAGCACTACTCCGTTTACGGTATCTCCAGCAAGGATCACGCTAATGGAATAGCGTGTTCCGTAATGGATCCCGTGAAGTTTCTTGATGCGCATTGTCATGGTAAAATCGCTTTGAATGCTTTTGCAAAAGAACGGGTTTTATGGTAGGTGAATACGAACGTGTAGACGATCCAGCCGATAAATGCGGTGATTGCAATCGGCATAAGGAATTGCATCAGCGCAAATGCAAGCATAAAGAGTTGTTCGATCATTGCTGTTCTCCATTTTTAGTAGCACAAACGGGGTTCGAACCCGTGTCTCGGCCTTGAGATGGCCGTGTCCTAGCCGCTAGACGATAGTGCATTGCCAGCCGTTAAACTGGCTCGACCATTATGACGGAACTACATGACGTCTCAGTGCCAGAGTCGGTATTTTTACTCTGTGTTATCCGCCCGGATCTGTTCCTCTAGGCCTTTCTACAACTCCTAGATTTCCGTCACCTTTTGTGCGCCCCTCATACCTTCCTGGCATCCCCATCACCTTGTAGATGGCTGGGAAATGTCCCATATGTACTACTCACGCTGGCTGTTCCGTCCAACAGGACTTTAATCGGCAAGGCTGGACTTGAACCAGCGACTCGAACGCCTCCTATGTGCGTATTGGCTCTTCCAACTGAGCTACTTGCCATTTTTTTTATTAGCCGTAGCCGTCGCCGTCGCCGTAGCCGGAGCCGTAGCCGTAGCCGTAGCCGGAGCCGTAGCCGT
>DCGZ01000128.1:0-42102 GCA_002314675.1 Fibrobacter sp. UBA1765
CAAAGTGAGCGTAGCGAACGACCTCATGCCTCAAAGCACCGAAGGTGCGACCTGATTCCTGACTCCTGTTCTCTGTCTTCTGTCCTCTGTTTTCTGCTTAAAGGAGAATCAAAATGTTCAAGGTTTTTGTTGATGGCGAAGCCGGCACCACCGGTCTCCAGATTTTTGACCGCCTGGCCAAGAGATCTGACATTGAAGTTTTGCATATCGATCAAGATAAACGCAAAGACTTAAACGCCCGCGCAGAACTTATCAATGCTTCTGATGTAACTTTTCTTTGCTTGCCAGACGATGCCGCCAAAGAAAGCGCAAGCCTCTGCACCAATCCAAACACACGCATAATCGATGCCTCCACAGCACATCGCGTAAATCCGGACTGGACCTACGGCATGCCTGAACTTTCTGCAAGCATGCGAGAAGCCGTATCTAAGGCAAAACGCATTGCGAACCCGGGCTGCCATGCTACAGGCTTTATCCTTGGAGTGCACCCGCTTGTTGCAAGCGGCATACTTCCAAAGACTGCGAACCTTGCCACATACAGCATAACCGGCTACTCCGGTGGCGGGAAAAAGCTCATTGCAGAATACGAAGCCAAAGAAAACCTTGGCCACGCAGCAGGCGAATCACTTGCAATCATGGCCCCGGCTCCATACGCGCTCGCACTTGCCCATAAGCACTTGCCAGAAATGAAGAAATATTGCGGCCTTGAGTTCGCTCCATTCTTCAATCCGGTTCTTGGCCCATATTACAAGGGCATGGCAGTAACCGTTGCCATATTCCCGAACCAGCTGACAAAGAAGGTTACCCCGCAAGACCTCACCGAAATTATCGCAAAGCACTACGAAGGTTCCAAGTTTGTCAAGGTAATGCCGTTTGATTCTGCAGAAGACCTTGTAAACAATCGCTTGAACCCGACTGTATGTAACGATACAAACAACGCCCGCATACAAGTTTTCGGCAATGAAAACGTAATGCAAGTTACGACAATTATTGACAACCTCGGTAAGGGTGCCAGCGGAGCTGCAATTCAGAACATGAATATTGCCCTTGGCCTTGATGAAAGCATCGGTCTATAGTTGGCTATTTTTCTCCAAAAGCACCCACTTTTAAAAGTGGGTGCTTTTTTTATTCCCAAATATTTCTAAATTTTCTCTAAGATAAACCTATTCAATAGCTTAGGTGCACTTGTGTAAGTAATCTTAACTATTGGAATTACGCATTTAAAAAGCATGTTCCTAGACGAAAAAAAGATTGAAGTACGTTCCGGTAAAGGTGGAGACGGTGCTTGCAGCTTCCGCCGTGAAAAATACGTAGCCCTCGGTGGCCCTGATGGCGGCGATGGAGGCAAGGGCGGTAGCGTAATCCTTGAAGTAAACGAACAGTATTCTACCCTTCTTGACATGGGCCATACCTACATGTACAAGGCCCCGAACGGTCAACCAGGTGGAGCCTCCAAGTGCACCGGTCGTAGTGGAGACGACCTCATCATTGGTGTGCCTCGTGGAACCCTCGTAAAAGATTCCGAAGGGCGTTTGCTATCCGACCTCACAGAACCAGGCCAACGCTGGATTGCAGCTCGTGGCGGAAAGGGCGGCATGGGTAACTACCATTTTGCCACCCCGACCTTGCAGGCCCCGCAAAAGACAATCCCAGGCCAGGCAGGTGAAAAACGCGAACTCCACCTGGAACTCAAGCTTATGGCAGACATCGGTCTTGTCGGTTTCCCTAACGCAGGCAAGTCTAGCCTTGTGAACAAAATTTCTAGCGGTCGCCCTGCAGTTGGAGACTACCCTTTTACAACCCTTGAACCAGTCCTTGGCATCGTCAGCGTCAACAACCACAGCTTTGTCGTCGCTGACATTCCAGGCTTGATCGAAGGCGCAAGCGAAGGTCGCGGCCTTGGCCACCAGTTCCTCAAGCACATTGAACGCACTCATTCCCTGCTCTTTGTTATCGACGGCTTCGAAGAAGATGCCCTCGAAAAATTCAGGATCTTGCAACAGGAACTCGTGGACTTCCATCCAAAGCTTGGAGAAAAGCCATACATCATTGCAATGAACAAGGCTGACCTTGGTGTAGAAGAACAGGTTAAGAAGTTTGAAGAAGCCGGCGAGAAAGTCATCGTTACTTCGGCACTTTCTGGCGAAGGCTGCAAGGAACTTAAGCTAGCTCTTGACGCCATGGTTCCTCACAAGCAAAAGAAGGCAAGTGGTTGGGGTAAAAAATAATGGCAAACATCACCAAAAAAGATATCGTAGACGAAATCGCTGAACGCACTGGCTTAAAACAAGTCGATGTCAAAGTTATCGTTGAACAATTTTTGGATGAAATAGTAGCAGCCGTAAGCGAAGGCGGCAATATCGAGATTCGCGGCTTTGGCCGATTCAAGGTAAAGCCACGCGCAGGCCGTGTAGCTCGTAACCCGCGAACAGGCGAAACTGTAGAAATCGCAGAAGGCATCAAGCCAGTATTTGAGCCCAGCAAAGAACTTAAGTCAATGATTGAATCAAAAAACATTGAACTGCAAAAAATCGAACTACCTGTTGAAAAAAAGGTAGAAGACAATGGCTAAAAAAGAACAAGCAACACCCGTGATTCAAAACCGCAAGGCCAATCACCTTTATTTCGTAGAGGACCGCTACGAAATGGGGATCATGCTCATAGGTTCTGAAGTCAAGTCGATTCGAGACGGCAAATGCAACATTGGTGAAGCATGGATCGATATTGATGATCACGACGAGCTATGGCTGGTCGGCGCACATATCGACGAATACCTTTTTGCAAACCGATTCAACCATTTCCCGGCACGCCGCCGTAAACTTCTTGCCCACAAGCATGAAATTGCGAAACTTAAAAAAGCAAAGGAATTACAAGGATACACTTTAATTCCTTTGAAATTATATTTCAAAAAGAGTTACGCAAAGGTAGAAGTTGGAGTATGCCGAGGAAAAGACCAGCACGACAAGAGACAAGATATAATCAAGCGCGACACACAGCTAGAAATCGCACGCACAATGAAAAAGTATCGCTAATGAAAACCATTGCGTTATTTCTTTGCAGTATCTTTTTGCTCGCGACAATTTCTTTTGCAAATACGGAAGCAAAAAAAATTGACAGCGCCTGGATGCTCGAAATGAATTCCTTTGCAGAAAGCCAAAAGCTTACTGCTGATTTCAAGTTAATCGAAAAGCATTTTTCGGCCAAGGGCAAGAACTTTAAGTGTTCCTTTGTCGTAGGACTCTCCTATTTTTCTGTACAGGGCAAAGTAATTCCGCTTAGCCATAAAACCGTTCTCGATGAAAACGGCAAGGTCTGGGTTCCAGTCCAAGAAGCGTTACCTGAATTTGAAAAGGCCTTCAACGTAAAATTCTACCTAGACTCAGCAAAATCACAAATCACGACACAAGCACCAAAAACAGAAAGCACCGCAAAAATTCAATCTTCTTCCAGTGTCGCAAAGTCGATTTCAAGTTCCTCGCTAAAGGCATCCACAAAAAACATTCCTGACGATCGTAGCGCCAAAGCCGGTAGCCGCGAAGTCCGCACTATAATCATCGATCCGGGCCACGGCGGCAAGGACCCAGGAGCACAAGGGCTAAAAAGCAACGAAAAGGACATTGTTCTTGCAGTAGCGCACAAGCTAAAGGCAGACCTTGAAGAAGCAGGCTTCGAAGTAAAGCTTACTCGCGACAAGGATGTTTTCATAGAACTTGGAGAGCGCCCGAACCTTGCAAACAAGTGGAATGGCGACCTGTTTATTAGCCTGCACTGCAACGCAATCGAAGGCGATTCCATAAAGCATCGCAAAACTAAAGGATACCACTTTTATGTTTTGCGCGCTCCAGAAAGCGAAGAAGACAAGGCTATAGCCCGTCGTGAAAACAAGGTGGCAGCTCTTTATGGCGACAAAAAAGCAAAGACCGACATTTCTCCAATTGAATGGATCAAGATCCAGGCAAGCCTTGAAGTGTACCAAAAGAACAGTTTCAACTTTACGGAAAAGCTCCTGAAGTCCTTTGAAAAAGGCTCGACAAAACGCCTAGGCCAAGGTGCCGGTGGTGCAGGTTTCATGGTACTGGTCGGTGCCTTAATGCCCGCTACGCTTGTAGAACTCGGCTTCATTACAAACCCAGATGACGAAGCATTCATGAATTCCGAAGCTGGACAAAAGGAACTTTCAGGCCTAATAAAAAACGCCGTCGAGGCTTACCGCGAAGGCGTTCACGCTTACAGGGAAACTCTCACGCACTAGGCGCCAAAGCTCATTACAATTCTTCAGGATTCAAGACTCTAATTTCAATTCGGCGGTTTGCCTGGCGACCGCTATCTGTAGAGTTGTCAGCCTTTGGCTTGCTTGGGCCGTATCCAACTGCAGTAACGCGTTCCGGAGCAATCCCCTTCTTGATCATATAATCACGAACACTGTTTGCACGATCTTCAGAAAGCTTCTGGTTAAGTTCTTCGGAGCCTTCGGAACTTGTATGGCCTTCAATTTCAACCTTGGCCTTTGCATTGCGCTTAAGACCGACAATGGAAGCGTCAAGGGTCTTGAGTGAACTAGGCACAAGCTCTGCGCTACCAGCCTTGAATGTAACACCGGTAAGTTCTGCACGAGTGTCATCAAATTCAACATTCACCGTACCAGAGCTAGCCTTCGGAGAAACATACGGAGTTTCACCGCATTCAAAAGGGCCTGTCAAGCTTTCGCAAAAAATAACATAGGAATCCGCACGAGGAATCATGAATGTCACTTCGCCTTGACGGTCTGTCTTGACGGAGAACTTGTTCTTCGGCTTGTTCACCCCCTGAAGAGTCAAGGTCTTGTTTGCCTGCGGAACATCATCAAAATTCGTGTACACAATGGTTAAAACGGCGTGAGTCTTATTTGGCTGTAAATCAGCGGCAAAGGCGACCCCACTAATCACAGAAGCAGAGGCAAGAGCCAGGGCGATATTTTTCATTTTCAGTATCCTTTTAAAAACATAGCTTGCATACACAAGTCTCTATGGAGTGCAAATTAGCAAAAAAACATATCAAATAAATCAATATTAAAACGGTTGTTGAATCGCAGCGGATTTGCTAAATTTTCTTTGCATGGATACGGAAAGAAACTCTATTGTCAAGGATGATCGCCCAGCCCTCTGGACACGAAACTTTGTTACAGTCGCTGCTGCAAATTTTTTACTGTTCTTCAGCTTCTACCAGTTGCTTCCGGTTCTTCCACTCTATATTTTTGAAAAGTTCCAGACCGATAATTCCACGGCAGGCATTATCATTTCGCTATATACAATCGGAGCACTCGCCTGCCGACCGTTTGCCGGATTCCTTGTGGATACGTTAAGCCGCAAGCCGCTTTACTTTTGGACATTCTTCGGATTTTCTCTCTGTTTTATCGGTTACAAGGCAATCGGCATTTTACCGCTACTAGCACTGGTCCGCTTTTTACACGGTGTATTCTTTGGCATTTCTACAACGGCTAGCAACACAGTCGCAATCGATGCCCTCCCAGCTAGCAGGCGTGGCGAAGGCATAGGCTACTTTGGTATCAGCGTAAACCTAGCATTTGCCACAGGACCCATGACAGGTATGTTCCTTTACGAGGGACTTGGCTCCAATGTCGTATTTGCTACATCGATTGCACTATGTGTCATAGGCCTAATTCTTGTAAAGACATTACATGTAAAGCCACGCCCCAAAATTTCACACCCACCACTTTCATTAGACAGATTCTTTTTAACCCGTGCAATTCCTCAATTCTTGAATTTTATTTTCGTGGGCTTTGCATACGGCCCGGTCACAAACTACATAGCCCTATATGCCAAGGAACTCGGAATCGAAGGCAGCGGTTGGTTCTACGCCTTGATTGCTGCAGGCCTCATAATGAATAGGGTCCTTACGGGACGCCTCATAGACAGGGGTTGGCTCACCCGCCTTGTCGGCATGGGAATGACAATAAATGTTATCGCCTACACAATTCTTTCGTTCAGTAATTCTGCCATAGCGTTCTTTGCCTCGGCCTTCCTTATCGGGACAAGCCTCGGCTTAATATTCCCAGGCTACCAGACCATGTGTGTAAACCTCGCAAGACACGACCAGCGCGGAACAGCCAACAGCACATACCTTAGCGGCTGGGACATTGGCATAGGAGCAGGAATCCTTGTCGGGGGTTCCATGGCTGAATATTTCGGGATGCATAGGCAGGTTTTTATAGCATGCGCAATAGCACTTGTACTAGCCGATATAATGTATTTAACTTACACATCCAGGCATTATCAAAAAAACAAGCTTGAAGGCTAATTCTTTGGCATTTATTCCCTTGCAAAATTTATTGCAAAACCTAAATTTGTTTCCAAAATTTTAGGAGAATTCCAATGAAACTTCGCAACTTGATTCCTGCAGCTCTTATTGCACTTGGCCTTAGCAATGCAATTGCAGACGATGAATTCAGCCTCAAGGGCAATGTCCAGACCCAGGTAACAAAATCCCTTGCAGATGATGACAACAACCTGAGTAGTGCCTGGATCCGCGCAAACATCGGTGGCCAGTACAAGTCCGAAAACATGGACGCTCTTATCATGATCCGCATGTTCGGACCAGAATTCGGCAACAAGAACGTTACCGACGTTTCTGCAGACGGCAAGGCAACCAAGACTAGCCAAGACAAGATTCTCGCAGACCTTTACTGGGTAAACTACAAGCTCGCATTCTGCACACAGGACCAGATCAACTTGAAGATCGGTCGCTGGAAGACCGACTGGTCCCAGTCTACAAACTTTGGTACATACATCGACAAGAGCCTTACCTCCCGTGGTCTCTGGATGCGTGATTACGCTCACAACGCCCTTGAACTTGGCTGGAAGCACGGCCTTAGCCAGTTGAACGTGATGGCAGCAATCAAGGACAACAAGGCAAATACCGGCTATGTCCGTGTTGAAGAAGACCTCAAGTTCACATTCCCGCTTGAATTCAAGGTTGCATACCGCTCCAACGTTATTGATGTTGTCCAAAATTCAGCATACATAACACATCGCATGGCTGCATACGCAAGCTATGAAATCATCAAGAAGCTCCGCCTCTATGGTGAATATGGCCTTATGTACACCCAAGACGATGACATCAACGAAAAGGCAGAAAACTACGTAAAGCCGGAACTCGGTTATGTAACTCCTGGCGACTACGTAATGCCGTTCTATGTAGGTCTTGAACTCCCTACATTCGACATTCTTTCTAACCTCATGGTTGAACTTGAATACGTCAAGGACCGTGGCGACAAGATCCAAAAGGATGCAGACGAACTCGCATGGACAGTCGCCCTTGTAAAGACAATCGCAAAGCAGAAGCTCCAGTTCAGCGTCTATAGCGAAAAGGAACTTACAGACGTTGGCTTTGCATTCCGCCTTACAAGCACGATCAAGTAATTTTTTTGAAACAATTTTAAAGGGCAGCTTCAAGGCTGCCTTTTTTGCATCCTGTTTTCAGGAATAAAAAAAAATCCGCCACCTAGACGCAATGATGCTAGATGACGGATTATGAGCTATGAAGGACTCGAACCTTCGACCCACGCCTTAAAAGGGCGTTGCTCTACCAACTGAGCTAATAGCCCAACGCGCCCAATTATAGTAATTTTTTCAGCATTTCAAGGGTATTTTATAAAAAAAAATGTAATTATTTGATTTTTAACGACTTAACAACGCTTTACTATTACGCACTTTTAACCACTAAACAATAAAAATAGGCTACTTTAAACAAAGTTTTGTAACACTATTGTAACACCTTTAACAGATACTTATGGAAAATTCAATACCAACATACGGAATAATCCAAAAACACAAATGCCGAGGCATAAACACCTGGTACGGATGGTGCAGACGTAACAGTAAATTCAAATTTACATCGTTAAGGACCGAATCCAAAAAAGAAGCAAAGCAGTGGCTAGATAGAATGAATGCAGCTCGTTTTTTCGAGAATGTTAAGATATGGGGATTTTCCTCAATCGACAAAATAGATCCTGATAAGGAAATCGAAGCGTATGTCAACATTCCTAGAGCGCAAAATTCATCAACGACTGTATCAAATGAACTAAAACACTTTAAAAGATTTCTTGATAATGAAGGCATCGATGATTTAAACGATTTTTCAAGCGATCTAGCAGACTCTTATGTTCAATTCTTATACGACGAAGGCGTAAAGCCTAAAATTTTTGTAGCAACGGCAAAATCAATGCTAAGCAAGGCATGGCGAAGACACGGGAAAACAGAGGTTAGCCCGTTCGAAGGGATAAAGCTTGCCAAAGAAGACAAAAAAGAAAAGACATCCTGGAATTTGGACGAAATAAAGGCAATTCTCGATAAAGCAGAATCAAGCGAAATGAGAATGCTATGGGCTTTAATGGCCTACGCAGGGCTACGAATCCACGAAGCTCTTAAATTCACTAACGAAGATATTAAGGACGGATGCTTTTATGTACTTGGCAAAGGGAAAAAACAAGCTACCCTACCTATAGGCAAAACTTTGCAAAGCGAATTCGATAGGTACAAAGGAACGTTCCCTATACAATTCAAAAGAAGAACCGTGCACAGGGAGCTTACAAAAGCATGCAAGGCCGCAGGAGTAAAAGAAGGCAGTAGCCATAGCTTTAGGCATTCTTTCTGTTCCAACATGGCAAGGTTAGGCATTAACGCCAAATACGCCCAGGAACTTATGAGACACGCCACAAGCGCAATGACATTAGACGTTTACAGCCACGTCGTTCCGGAAGATTTAAAAAAAGTCGCAAGCCAGATTTAAAATTATTTTTTGTAAAGCACCTGGTGCCTTGGAAAACTTTCCGTGAAACCTACATGGATCCACTTGATAGCCGTTCCTGGCGTGCCATCGAGAGTATAGCAGATAGCCTGGTCAATGTCAAGATCTTGCATGTGCGCAGTCACCAGCTGCCACAAAGCATTGTTGTCAGCGGCCTTGCCACTATACGCACAGACGTCGGCAGCCATGCCTTTAAGGTGGGCGCTCGTGGTGGAGCCTTTTACAGCCGCATTCACTGATGGAGAACGGTAGCAACTGTTTACGCGAATGGCTCCCTTGAAGATGTCCCTAAGACGTTGAAGCTTTACGGCCGTATGGTAGATGTTGCTTACCACCTCCATGTCTTCCGGGACGTTTATCAGTTTTACGCTTGTTTTTGTAAGTTCCGAGAATTTAAAATTCGTTACCATATCAAACCTTTCAGAAAGTTACCGTAACGCCAATGATTGCCGCAGCAATCCAGTACACGACCTTGCGAATGTCGTGCGAAGTGAACGCATAGACTATCGCAGCCGCTACGTCTAGTATAATCAGAATCAATGGGAAAATCTTCTCTCTATTCAAGAGTAACCAGCCTTGCGCAGTCCAGAGAGTCGTCGCCAAAATGCTTGTTCGCGAACCACTCCACAGCCTTGTCGGCACAACCCGCCTTGAAACGTCCAATGTTAGATTCTCGCAGAGCACCACGGAAGATGTCGTCGCATTCTTCCCTGCTGAATATGCCGAAGCCCTCGTTGCCATAGAGAGCATCGTGAATTGCGCCAGCCCAGTTGTAGCGCGCATTCTTCTCGTCCCACGAAGGCAAGAACCAGCGAAAAATCTTAGGCACGCTCAAGCCGTCGCACTTGAAGCCCGCAAGGAACTTCATCGTGTATGTTTCGCCGCTGGTAAGGTAGAGCCTTACGGTAGTGTAATTCTGCAAGGTGTAAGTGCCCTTGCATCTGTTCCACCAGCTAGTTTCAACAACAAAATTCTTTAGTGTCACGCTCATTTTTTCCCTCTTTACAAATAAGTCCGTCACAGTATCGAACCACATGCCGAAAATCACCAAAATGGCAAGGCAGGCAACAACGGCCATCATTACCAATTCCATATTCATAACTTACCCTCAACTTGGACGCTACTTGGAAATGACGAGCTTGCCGTCAACAAGTAGCTTTATTTGCGTTGTCAGTTCCACAAGAGACTTTTCCACGCCACCCATGCGGTCGCTCAGATCCTTCGTGCTCGCATCTAGGCGAGCTTCAAGGCGTGCAATGTCTAAGGCCTGCTGCTGTATGGCGCGCTGGTTGTCGTGCGCTTGGTAGCAGCCGTAACCGCCAATAACGAGAGCTATGATGGCAACGGCAGGGAACAGCCCGCACTTCTGCAATGTCACTCCGATGATGTCAAGAATTTTGTTCATCTAAAACTCTTCTTTATAAATCCATTCGATAGTATTTATAATTACTGCCTTCACGATACGAATATATCGTAGTACCTCTATTGCGCAGCAACTTAAACGTAGAACCATCTGCAAACCCCATTATCGTAATGTCTTTTGACGATAAATTCAAAACATGGAAAGTTTTGCATTTAAATCGATACTGCGACAAGATTCTTTTCTCTACGATTGCAGCAACATTCATTTGCGTGGAAGAAACATCATCACCTAACGTAATTGATATACACGCACCAATAAACGCACCATCAAATGTGCCGCTGCTAGATATATCGAGATTTTCGTTTTTCAGGTACGTCGTCTTGATTACATTGTTATCTTCATCTTTTTGTGCAGCAGTAGCTATATCAGATCGCTGGACATGGATATTATACGTTTCACCATCTTTGTCCAACGGCAATTTATTCTGCTTGCTATTATCCAAGCTGGATACCGCATTCCTTACAGCCTTTTGCGAAGGTACTTTATCTTCATTGGAAGCATTCAAGTTCTGGACAATGTTCTCCTTATCAAATTTATTATTAGCAAGTGCCCGAACATTGCTATCTACGTTGCTAAGCAGTCGTCCAACCGTTGTACGCCTGGGCAATCCAACAGCCCCATTCTTAACATCCTGTACTAGTACAACGTCAGAACTCGAAACGTCATAACTATCGGAGTCAGGGCGTTCTGCTGAATTGTTAAAAATTCCTTCAGCCGTCCCTGAAGTTGCGTTGGAGGCGGAGACATCTAGCTTGCCGTTGATGGCTGTTTCCAATGCAGAACCGGACTTGGCAGCGGATGCACTTGACGCATGGTCGGCTTCCGGGTAAACTATACCTCCACCAGCAGCATTATACGCATTGTAGTTGGTTCCGTCGTAGACAACTTCGTACCAACTAACCGCCAAATTATTGCTTGTGCCGTTAGCTCTCGCCCCATTGATAAAGAGCGGCTTGGCCCCTTGGCAATTCACATTCAGGCTCAAGTTGCCAGTATTTGCGTTTACCGCATCGACACGGAGCCTAAAGTGGGCTCCCTTGACAAGATACGCCCCATTGACAAATACGTTCTTCGTTGCATACGCAGCCTGCCCGTTTATGTACGCGACATCGGTAGGAATCGCGCTGGAGTCGCAAGCGTCCGGAAGCATATACATACAGGTTCCGTTCCAGAAGAACCAATGGGAGCCAGCAGTGATGGTCTTCACGGTTGAACTCGTTGCCGTCCAGGTATTGTCGGCGGTCAGAAGGTAGAGAGCCTTTGCGCCCTTGCCATTGACGTTGATCGTCGGCGTGTTCGCCGTATTCGCATTCGCGATGTAGGCTTTGAATACTCTAGACCCTGTGTAGACGAACTGAGCGAAGTCGATAGCCTTTGCTGCAGTACCTGCTGCTGTGCCCGAATAACCCGTGATGTCTTTGGCGTACACGTTTGTTGTGGTGTTGGCATCACCGCTTTCCTGGAGACCGTTGTTGGCACAATCATAGGTAGTTCGGCCAGCCATGTTCTTGTAGTAAGTCGTGTAGTCCGTATTGGCACAGGAATCATACAAGGTTGCGGAGCAGTTCTCCTGGCTAATGACCTTCATGGTAATCGTGCGTTCATTCCCTGCAGTAGTATTGTTATTGCAGTTGTACAGGCACACACCCAGTTTCCAGTTAGCCGTAGCTGTAGATGGTCGGTAAGCAACGAAGTAATACATAGGGCGGTAAGATGTATTCCTGTGGTTGTTCCACATGGCAGAACATATAGTGTCATTGCCACCGGCTCCATAAATCAAGCAATCATGCGTAGATGTGTATGTTACATTGTCATTAGAACGCTTGTAACTTGCCTCTATCCTTACTCGAAGCTTGAAAATCTTACTCGTATCCGATACATGGGCCAAGTCTATCATTATGAAGTCAGCGCCATTTCCATTAGTATTGGAAGAGGCGATGAGGCTTGTATATGTTTTTTCGGCAATAGGTTCTTGGACTTCCGTGAAATTGTGCGTATGCATCTTCGGGGCAAAGGTAGACGGCTTTCCGCTCACATTGTCCCACTTGACTCCAATCTCGTGCTTTACACCCAGCTTATCCTTTATACGTGTTATAATAGACATTCAAAAAGTTCCTAGGAAAGTTCCACGTAATATCCATCGTCGTCATTGCCGACGGAAAGACCGACCGTACCGTTCATAGGAGTAAATCCTAGCGCATCGGTCACGTTCTTTGAAGTGATTTCACTACGGATGGTCGCAGAGGACTTGTTCTCAACGTTTCCGAGACCAACGTCACCCTTGGCAAGAGCCGAACCGAGAACGACATGGCCCTGGGCATCCATGCCGACCTTCTTTGCGGCAGCAGTAGCGGCAGTGAACGAAGGATGAGTGTACACCGTCGTCTCTGTCTCATCTATCTTGATGTTGCCGTTGGTTGTACTTGCCTCGACCTTTTTGGCACCTGCGGATACACCTTCAAGCTTGGAGTAATGTTCCTTGCTCATGAGGCCCGTCTGACTTCCAGAAGCGCTCCGCACGGTCTTCTTGGTGGCGGTTATCTCGCCATTTGCGTTCTGCGTAATGGTCGCGATGAACGTGGCGCTAGTGCCACTTTCAGTCGGGTCTGACTTGGCGCTCTGCGTCGTCTTGTAGTCGCCACTTGCCTGCTTGCCGTCCAGGGCTGCCTTGACCAGCTTCTCGCTAGGAACCTTGTCATCACTCGCTGCGGTTCCCCATGATGTCGCAATGGCACTAGAGTCAACCTTAGCGTCAAGAGATGTCTTGACAAGCTTCTCGCTAGGATATGCGGTGTCGCTTGGAGTTTTCTGCCATGCAGTCTTCTTGTTGTTTTTGTTTTCGGTATTGTCGGTAGCAATATTGACTGCGGTGATTTTGCCGTCAGTCTCAGTAACCTTTACCTGCACATTGGTTCCGTCCGTGCTAGTTATGGTCGCATCCAGAGCGCCAATTTTGTCCGTCACCGTCTTGACCGTGGCGGCCTTGTTAGATGATGCGTTGTATGTGCCATCAAAGCTTACTGTTGCCTGCTTGCCGTCCAGGGCTGACTTGACCAGCTTCTCGCTAGGAACCTTGTCATCACTCGCTGTGGTTCCCCATGATGTTGCTATAGATGTCTTGTCAATTTTCCCATCCCACGCTTCAACCTTGCCTTCGGTTACCTTGTCAAGTTCTGCCTTGTTTGAATGGGTATGATGGATTGTAGAATCGCCGCTAACCTGACTGTGACTGTACGCAGTCTTGCCTCTGTCGCCTCGGTATGCAGTAGATGAAGTTTCGCCAAGCGCAAGGCTCGAACTTATTTCGGAATACTGGGTGCCGCTCCAGCGGTATGTCTTGGAGTCTGTAAGGTTGACGTAGATTTTCCCGCTTACGGCGGTAATCTCGATGGTGTGGGCGGCATCCTGGTAGAACTTGCCGTTGTATAGGTAGCCTTCAATGACATCGTCAACGAAGGACGGCAACTGCGACGCAGGAATCTTCGCTTCGGCATCAAGAGTTGCAAAGCCATTGGCCACGCCAGCCTTGGCGGAATCCATTGGAGTGTATCCGAGGGCGTTGGTCACGTTAGCCGATGTTATTTCGCCACGGATTGTGGCGCTGCTCTTGTTTTCCACGTTGCCTAGACCAATCTGCGACTTGGTTACCTTGTGCGGATTCGTCTGGTCGTTCTTGTGGTTGGTCAGGGCTGTTGCCGCATCACCAGCAGCTGCGTCGATGGCAGCCTTGACGGCCGAAGAATACGGGACATTTGTGGTTGCCCCGGAGAGCGTACTTTCGTAGGCGCTGACATCTGCATCACCAATGGTGTGCATGTTGCCGTTCTTGTCTTTCAGTCTCTTAATCTTAGCCATTCTAGGCCTCCATAATGAAAAATTCTACAACGTCGGAATCAACCTTCATGTCTAACGTCTTGCTCTTCAAGTCTTGCAAGTCTCCCTCAAGCGCAGTTATCTTTGCGTCCCTTTCCTCAAGGGCATCGACCAAGCCACTTACATCAGCCATTACAGGCTGGCGGCGGCTGATGCTTACCTTTCCGTCGGTCTCCTTGACGGCGGTCACGAACTGGTTGGCAACGGCGGCGTCATTGACATCAAGGGCGTTAATCTTGTCCGTTACGGTCTTGACCGTGGCGACCTTGTTGCTCTTGTAGTTGAATGTGCCGTCGCACATCTTGCCGTTAAGGAATTGCTCCCAGTAGGAATTGGACGGTTGCGTCGGTCTCGTATGACTGGAGTTTCCGATGCGCCCAAGGAACTTGATGTAGCCGGCATCCGATTTGTTGTTTGCGTATTCCAGCAGTATGCTGCGTGCATAGTCTGGCTTATCGTCCGACCCTGGGCTATCAACATCGAATAGACAGAAGCAATCCACCTTGAATCCAGCCGTCTGTTCATCCGTAACAAGGATAGGCGGGACATTAGTCAATGTGTTCGTGGTGGTGCTAGCATCAGAATAGAACGTAGCAGCGTAAGGAACAGGCTTTCTTGCGAAATAGTCAAGGATAGTCATGAATACATCCTGCCCTTCTTCGAAAGCCACCATGTTCGTTCCGTGAGCTACGGAGTCGATAAGGTCACGCAGTTCCCGCTCGCGGCCTACAGCATCTTCAATCTTGTCATAAGACGAAAGGTCTATGGACATGGTGCCTATGAGGCTCCATGCAGTACCGTCGCTAATCCACTCCTCGTACTGGTCTCGAACTTCGGGGTCGGTACTTACCTGGACGAGGTAAATCTTGCCAAGCTGAGCTTCGCTCGCCTCCGGCTTCTGCTGACCGTATGGCACGACAATGTAGCCGGACCAGTTGCGGATAAATCCGTCCACCTGTTCCTTGGTATAGGCCCCGACCTGCGCCGCAGTGACCTCGTGTGGGTTGGAACGGTCGGAGACGTGAGTGGAAAGAGCGTTCGCATTGGATTTATCGCCAAGCGTTCTCGCTTGTATTTCAGCATCTATTTTTTTTAAGATTTCTTCAGGATCGAAACCTATTATTTCTTCTAAAGAAAATAAGATTTCGAAAAAAGAACCATTGTAGAATAGAACAGAATTCTTTTCAACCGGCATGGGTTCACCATCCATACCATTTAAAACTATTCCGGAATCAGAGACTACATAAAAATCCCCATTTCTACAATCTTCTACAGAATTAAGTTCATCAACCGTAACCCGACTGAACCTTAAGCGAATAGCACCGCGTTCTATAGCATCTGCAATCTTATCAGCGATGGCAGACATAGCCTCTTCTACCGAAACAGAAGAGTTCTGAGCATTACTTTCGCCAACGCTTACAAGATCTATTTTTAGCTGTTCCCGCATTTCCATACGCTAACTCAATTTACGCCATGCACCGTTCAAATAAACATTTAATACAACCTTATCGAACTCATAAGATACGTACATAGAGCCTTCAGAAGGCAAACCGGGCTTATTTGTCGGAAGCTCTAATTCAGTAAAGCCTGCATGGCCACTAAGAGCTTCGACATAAGCTACGCCAAAACGGCAGTTACCTCCAAAAGAAGCATCACCAAGAACATCTACACTAGATAAAGTCGATTTTCCGGCAACAGAAATAGCCCCTTTGAAGTTTACCGCCGCATGGAACGTAGCCTTCGCAAACGAAACAAACGCACTTTCAGCAGATATCGTAACACCCTTTATAAAGGACGCTAATTTATTGAAAACCGTAGTCGCATCAACACAAACAGGTTCTTCATCAGGAGACACGAGTTTTGAAAATGCACCTTCAGAACCACTGATACTTCGCCCAGCAATTTTCCCAGCAGAATTAAGATTGCCCTTCAAAAGAAGGGAATTAGCATAAATATCATGCGCATTAAGGATATTTTTAAACACAGCCGCATCGGCACTCGTAACTACCGTATAAGACGAATTTACGCCGCTAAAAATAACCGCACCAAATTCAGGTACTTCGCACTCCCAGCCATTAGAACTAAATCTAAATGCAGATCCATTTTTATGACGGGCAATGCCAAGAATCCCCTTAAACCCACTTACACTTACGGCAGGATCATCTCCAACTAAATCACAAATTACAACCGCATTACCTGAGCATTTACTAAGGTCAAGATTCCCGTGGCCAACAAAATTATCCAACACCCGCCCCTTCAAAGCGTCAAATAATTGAGAATCATCAGACTCATCAAGAGCATTGCCAAAGCCTTCCACGACATTCGCCAATTCCTCTTGAACAGAATTGAACCATTCAGCGTTTAGATCTGTAGCTTCAAATCCAGATTCCGGATCGCCGTTTGTAAACTTTCCATCAATAGCAGTTTCCGTATTGATCCTACGCATAAATCACCCCTTTGCTACATAAGCAAATAAACATCTTGTATGAGACGGAACCGACGCATTGATCAACTTTTCAAAAGCAGACCGTTTCCACCAGCGAATAGGCTTATTGCATTTCGTTTTGCAGTTAAAAACTCCAACATCACCCAACGAGATATTTTGTTTAATCATCCAATAAAAGTTGAGACGTTCTGGAGAATCTTGAACGCCAGCAAAAAATTCTGGATTTTTCCAATACTCATAGATTTCAATTTCTATGCCGAATAGCGCAGCGACGGACTTAAAATACGGAATAGTACAACCACCCTTTTTACAGGCTTTTCTATAAACTTCAAGAAGCCTCTTCTTCGATTGTTCGCTATCGCCCCCCTCGTATTCAACGCCTTCTTCCGGTAAGCGGTACTCCGACTCAAAAAACGCTAAAGAATCTGTATGAGTAGGCGAAATATTTGTTCTATAAGACGCGATCAAGCGATAAAGTTCTACAACGGCCCCTGCAATCCCAAGCATCAGACGACTAAATAAACCATCCGAACCTTTGTACCAGGAAAAGCCACGTGGCAAAAGTCCCAACAAAGACTGGCAGACATTCTGTTCAAAATCACTTTCCGGATGGTCAGCTACATTATCCAGAGCCAATCTTTTCGTATCATCCGTCACATCAACTTTTCCAACAAACTTACGATTTGTACCGGAGTCGCCCACATAAAGTTCCAAAATTCCCACTGTTTTGGGGGCCATCACCTGAATAAAACCATCGTCATAGTCATAGACAACAGCTTCGGAATCACCAAACCACGCTTTAGTACTGCCCGAGAAACCAGCTCCGTACACATACACAGAACCGCCCTGCACAACAACTTTACCAGCGTAATTACGAATCAGCATAAGAACTCCAAGTCACTTCGCCATCTACAACAAGCTGTTCATAACCGGACTCTTCAGATTTCGCAAGAGAAAAACCTCGCGTCGAACCGTTAACTTTATACACGGCCACTTCTTCCGCACTGGAGGAAGATTTTAGCTCCGCCGTCAAGGACGAATTTGTGACAAATTCTCCAGGTTTATAATTTCTTAATGCAATGCGCAAAGAATCCATAACAGATTTCTGCACATCGGAATTATTCGGTCTGATCTTGATTTCAAAATTCAAACGTTTTTCCGTACAGGAAACGACTCGAACATCGGCGGTAACAGGCCTTCGAACATCATCGGTAACATAATCACGAACTTCTGAAACAACAGCCTCATTGACCGCAATATGATCATCATCACCGTAATGAACCAAAACGCACGTTACAGCACCAACATGAGGGCAATTCCGCAGGGGAATACAACGGGATACCCCTCCAAATTTTTCAGCCCAGCTCTTATAATCGTTATCAGAACCACCGCAAGGCTGGTTTCTCTTGAAATTCAAAATCCGTTCTCGATACTGCTCGACAGTTTCGCCCCAATACTCAATATTTCCGTTAACAAGTACTTCAACCCGAACACCACCGACAAGTCCCTGGGAGTCGACAAAGGCAATTTTTTTAACGCCTTCAGGCTCAACATCCCTAAAATTCAATTCGGTTCCGGCTGAAAGATTTCCTTTTTCGCCAGGCTCAACGGCAATAATACCAACAGGCGTTCCGTTTATTCCACCGGAAAGAACAACATCGGCAACAACTTCAAATTCTTCGCCAGACGGAGTCGAGAAAATAGTTCCTTGCAAAACTCGTGCATATACATTTTCCGACCCAACAATTATGCGGCCGCGAGCGTAACCTTCAGGCTTATTGGGCAAATCAAAATCCGCACCATTACTCTGGAGAGTTTCAACATCACAACTCGTTACAAAAGAATTTCGCCACATTTTCTGCAACATAAGCACAACGAGGTATGCCACCGCCGCAAATACACGGGCAATTACCTTCGTTACGCTTTTACGAAGAACAGAACTTTCGCCACCAAAAGCAGACGACATCTTATTTTCGGAAATACGAACAAATTCGTTAAGAGTCGGAACGGAAAAAGCCATCACAAAACCTCATTCCACAACATATTGAACCTGTAGTCTTCAACCTTTTCACCCTTAAGCACGGAAACATCTATATCGAGAGATTCGGCATCACAACGAACATCAACATTGACATCAGAAGCCACACCATCATCAATCAGCCACTGTAGCGAATTTTTGACATACTGACGGGCAAGCAAGACCGCATTCGCATCACCACGCTTTTGAAAAAGAGTGTGAACTAGAGAGCCCCATTTATCACCCTCAAAAGTCGGTTCACCCCACCATCCATCATCCTGAAGTTTTCCGGAGAAACCAGAGACTTTGCGGGCCACGGAACCGATAGACAGAAGCACGGCATTCTTGAGAGACTCACCCATCAGTAAATCACCATTTTCAAAGCACAGGTCAAAAAAGCCGTCTTTTCTTCGTTCCAGCAGCAAGTCGCTCATAGGAACGAATATAGACAGCAACCATTATGAATTAAATATTTTCGTCACATTAAAATTAAGGACCTTTCGATGGTGATGTCGGGCCAACAGCCGACGTATGAACATGAAGCTGAAGATGTACTGCACCAGCATCAACCACAGTTCCTTCGACATCGGTGCAACCTGCAGCAACATCCTTGCAAGCCAAGACGCCTCCGGTCACATTCAAATTCCCTTCAACACGCACCTTGCCGGAACCGTCTTTCGACCGAAGTAATATAGACCCATCCTTTTTCAAGATAATTCCCGAACCGAACGGAGAATGCACGGCAACTTCACCTTCTTCAAGGTCAACATCCATATCAGAATCTTCACCACGGCAAGCAACAACAGCACCGTTATCTCGAGAACCACCAACGAACAACGCAATGGCTTTAACATTGCCCTTGGGCTTACTCGTAAAACCGTACTGCTGATAAAAGTCAACATCTTCCCTGGATTCACCCGCAAGAAGGTCAATGTCAACGGAGGACCCTTTACAGGCACTTATGACAGCACGGGCTATCATAAGCCTAATCCTTGACTTGATTGGATTAAGAAGTCGATCCATCATTTCTTGGCCTCATACAATGCAGTCTTTTTACGAATGTCAGCCCACGGGTCAGCTTTTCCTTTGCTCTTGACTTTCTTTTTCGGAGGTTGCGAGTAATAATCCTTGCGAACCAATTCCAAATCAACTACGGAGCCCGAAGAATCATAGGAAAGCTCAACAGAGTTCACAAGAAGAGTCTGCACACTCTTTCCAAAGAAGGCGGGAATCAACACGTCCACAAGAACACCTGGACGCCACAATTTACCATTAGAACGTTTCCACCCAACCATACTGACATTAAGCGTGGTCGAACGGGCAGAACGACTAAGCGCCTCAAACGAAGCTTTCTGATTTGCGGAATCAACAGTGCCGTAACTTTCGTCAACCACTACCAGACAACGATTGCGAGTAATCTCGCCATCAAAGCCTTCACCACGTCTCTTTGTTTTAGGGTCGCTTGAACAAAGAACAACATAATCGGAATAACGTTCCGAATTGTCAAATGTCACATTCGCAGAAACAACATTCACTCCCTGACGAATAAAATCTTCGGCATAGTCAAAATCATCGTTTACAAGTTTGACAATTCCGTCGCCGGCAGAAGTACAAACGACACATTTCTGCCTGCACACGTCGGAAATAATATCAGCTCCAGTACATCCAGGATCCGGACAAAACTTGGCGATGGGCCCATCCGTCTTAACGCCATTAGACTGAAACAATAGACCAAAGCAATCACACACGGACTTGATGATTTGCTCTGCAGTCTTGTTTTTCCAAGACAGCCCAAATTCCTTCAGAGAACAGTCAACAAGGTCACAAGTCTTTTCACGGCCGCTGATAGAAATGTCATGACTTCCAGTAGAAAACGACGATTCCATCTTGTCTACGAAACCTTCAATAAGCAGCTCCCCGTCAACTTCAATACGGACCTCATCGCCAGGAAACAACACTGGAGAATCAAAGTTATCCGCAACAAACTGACTCAGGTTGAATCCGTTGCACAGCGTCGAAAGCGACAAGCCGACACTTACGGATTTCCACCCTTGAATAGCCACACCATTTCTGATAATTTTAATCATTGCAAAGAACCAAACATCCGTCAGAAGGTTTAATCATTAAAGGGTCGCGATAGCCATTCCGTTCAAAGACCGATTCAACAAGGTCCAGACTCCCATAGACCCCATAAACAACGGACAGAAGATTATTCGTCGCAGGAATGTCAACATCAACTTCATAAGGAATATTGCTCAATCCATCACGAAGGTACTTGAGAGCAGAAGCTTCAAGTTCCTGGACAACCACATAAAGTTCCGGATCATCCGTTTCGGACAGCGTCTTTTCAAACGCATCATACACATCATCCTGGACTTGTTCAGCCTCATCAACACTTGAGAATTCGCATTCAACAAGATTTTCCGCTACAGAAGAAGCCGCGGTCATGCGAACAAGAGAGACCATCGCCATTTTATTCGCAGCAATTTGCGGATGAAATTCGTCCACAAATGGAAGAGAAAAAGACATAAGATCAAGGGCATTCTTTAGAGAGTCTTTTTTATCGGCATCAATACCGAGAATTTCAGCCGACATCGTCACCAAGTTCTGAAAGCGAGCAACAAAATCACCCGGAGCAAGAATTATAGCCTGGATGTTGGACTTTATACGGCCAACCATACGAACGTATTCAGCAGCGCGCTGAACAACCTTACGGCAAGAATACGCGGCATCAACCGCCTTCCTCGAAATTTCAACAGCGTTGTCAAGAATCGACTTTTTCTTTCCAGACGTCTTAAAAGAATCCTGAAATTTCGCTGCAGAAACTTTGCGAAGTTCCCCGGCTTTTTGTCTTGTTTTTCCGGAAAGACTGACTTCGACATTCCTTATCTCAAAATCGTTTTCCGGAACGAATGTAACGGATCCAGAAATGTACTCCTGAAGATTGTTGTAAGATAGGTTTACGCCACCTTCACAACGCGCATTGAACACCCCGAAATACGGATGGACCAACTCGCCAGGACCAGCCTCATTACAAGCCTTCAGGAAAGCATTCTTTTTACTTTCGGCATCTTCGCCAAGAAAGTAAATATTGAAAGAATACTTGGCGACCCCTTTACCAGTATCCTCGTTCACATGATTGTCTGAAAACGGAATACTGTTAGTCTGGACGTTTCTACCGCCACCAGAATAACTGGCATCTTCAAAGAAAAACGGCACCCCCTTGTAGGATGCAGCGACACACTCAACGGTAGAACCGTTTACCTGGATAGATACTTTCTGTAGAGAGTCGATATAAGCCAAAACAAGCCGCCATGTTTAACGATTTCTTCGTCAAACATACGATTTGCCGTGGTAAAATGCTAGTAAAACGTCACATTTAAAAATGGGACGATGTCTCTCGTAAACCAATCGCTCTCCATTGACGAAGGAAAACGGAGAGACCATTTAATCGACATACAAAAGAACGCAATAGACACTGCAGTAAAAATAAACAAAAATATGGTTTTTCTTGAAGAAAAATGCACGATTCCCGCAAAAAAAGCAGACACAACGCTAACCACCATTGGCAATGCCAACGGAAGAATCATCATCAAAGCAATTTCCATCAACGATTCCATATGTCATACTGTAATATATACATAAACACCAGAAATTGCAACATTTTTAAAAACTAGGAACAATCATGTTCCCATAAAGAACACCGTTGTAGCCATTCTGCCTTACCTCAACAGAATCTTTAGGGAATCCCTTAAACACAAATTCCGTCGTTTGTTTGACATTGTTGTTAATTGTTTTTGTGGTGCTTGTCTGGAACAAATTTGATTTTTCAACACCTTTTGCAGGATTCATTGCCTCTAGCACCATAGAACCTAAATCATCTGTTCCTATATTTGAAAAATCAGGCCCACCTCCAAAGAAGTCAACAATTTTATTTCCAACCTTACCAATCCCTTTGACAATATCGCCTACTAAGCCAAGCGAATCCAGCCACTCATTGGTACATTCGGTAAGAATTTCAAATGAATGAACCAGACCATCAAAGCTGGTAAAACTCAGTTCAGACCACCTTTCCGAGATTTTATCCAGCAAAGGTTCAAGAGCCTCAAAAGCAAACAAAATCCATCCCAACGGCCCAAGCGCGGTTTTAAACGCCATACCAAACATTTTCACAGCAGGAGTTAACATTTTAAAAGACGTTGTGATTTTAGGAACAAACAACAAAACTCGTCCTAAAAATTTCAAAATACGGACGCCAATAAACTTTAACTTACCAACCAAACGAAGAACAAATGTAAAGACAGAAAATATCGACTTCGCTGGCATCCACAAAATTTTACACAAACTCGTGATTATGCCTAACAAAGGCATCACTATGCCACCGAAAGCCACCGTAAGGGCAGGTCCTACAATACCAAGTCTATCAACGACATCACCAACGACATTAAAAAAATCTCCCAAAAATTCAATTATTTTAGGCAAATTCTTTACAAGAGAATCAACAAATTTTGGAACAGATTTTTCTAATTTATCAAAAGCGTCCAAATACTTATCACCATTCTTCTGAAATTCTTCAGTCAATGATTTTACAAGTTTATCAAGTTCCGGAAGAAACTTAATCCCAACACTATTAACAAGAAGATCGAACGTAGCTTTCAATCTAGCTAATGATTGAGCGTAAGCTTTTGCCGCATCAGCTTGCTCTCGATTCATTAAACCAAAATTTTCACTTTCTTCCATCCATTTTTGGATAGATTCCCCTCCTTCATTAAGAAGTGCAATTATTTCCACACCAGATTTTCCAAAAATTGATGTAGCTATTTGAATCTTCTGAGAAGAAGTGTATCCAGCATTTTTAAACTTATCCGCTAATTCAACAATCGCTTGTTGAGGGGATATCAATTCTTTTTGTATTTTTCGTGCACTAAGACCAACTTTAGCAAACGCAGCAGAACCAGCTGCCGCATTCAACTTCATTTTTTTCAAACCATTGCCAACCGAATCCATTGACACGCCGGCAATTTTAGATGCATACTCTAATTGTTGATAAGCTTTTACATCTATCCCAAATAAATCAGAGTTACCTTCGATTTCATTAAGTTTCAAAACAGCCTTATTAAGTTTAGCGACAGCAAATCCCGCTGCGCCAAACACAATGCCAACGCTTGTACCAAAATTCGTAAAAGATTGCAAAGCATTTTTAGAATTCGCGCTAAACTCCCTAATACCATTTTTCAACGTATTAAAGCCACTGACACGACCCAGCCTTTTCAACGAATGCTCAAGTTTATGAACAGGTCGCAAAGTTTGCTCAACACGTTTATTAAAAAGAACGAAAGGAGCTGCTGTTTTATCGACAACAGAAATAACCGTTTCCAAAACTTTAGTCGCCATTATACAATTCCTTTACGTTCAGCTTCAATATAAGCGTTAGCACACTTTGACCAAAATGAAAGTTCGGCCGCATTCATCCGATATATTTCAGAAGGCTGCATACCGAACTTGAGAGCAAGAACCGCTACATCTCCGGTCCATCCGTCTCGGAAAGACCGAAAAAAGGCGTAATAGCCTCGGTAATGGCAAGAGCGTCCGCAATAGGAATACACGCCACCTTCGGAAGCGGCCATCCGGTAGCGGCAACAAGCATTGCTCCGGTACGATCACCATTGCCATTTGCGTTTGCAATACGGATAAGATCGCCGGTATTGTATTCTTCTTTCAGTTCAACGGATTCGACTGTTTCGGTTCCGTACTTGAAGGGCTTCTTGAACTTGTATAACATTTTTTCCTCGATTGTGGTTGGTTGAAAAAAAATGGATGAGGAACGTGCTGCAGCTAGTTCAATCCTCAAGACTTCGCCGCGACACGCTACCCCAACCAAGGAGAATTCTAGGACATGATTTCGGTTGCGACGTCGCCAGAGAATTCAAAGCTGACTTCGCCTTCGGCACCACTAACGTTAAGATCACCGGTAAACACGCAGTTAGGGAAGCTAACCACCTTGCCGTTCGGGCAATGGAGTGTGATCGTTGCACCCTTGGTAGAACGGAGCGCAGCAAGATCCAATTCGGAAGTATTCGTGGTAGTACCAGAAATCTTACTACCGACAATTTCCAAAGAGGTTCCGTGCATCTTTCCGTCCTTGCCGCGGATTACAGTGCGCTTTTCGCCTCCGACATCAAATTCAGGGTCGCCCTTAAGCGGGAATTCAACGCCATCGACATACATAGTGTAAAGACCACCGACATCATCAAACTGTTCAGCCATCTTTCACCTCCTTACTTGAACTGAATCTTGCTCTTGCAAATCAAGAGCTGGTCAATAAGGTCTGCAGGAATGAGGAAATTCAGCGCAGTATCGTCATCAGGATCACGTTCCACGACAACGTTTGCAGCGAATTCTTCGTAATTCTGTACAAGGCCCTTGCTCATCCAATACTTGTATCGGGTAAGAATTTCAGCCTTGCCCAAAGAAGGAGTCATAACGACCTGACCAGGACCGTATTCGTTACCATCGTCAGCAAGTTTTGCATGGGGATACTTACCGCCAAGGTAAGCGTTCCAATCCCAGCGCAAGAAGCTCAAGACATGAACCTTTTCGAGCTGCTGATAGCTGGTATCAGCAACACCCGCTGCATTCTGCTTATAGGTGGTAACACAGCGCTTGAGGTACACGGTACCGTCGTCACCAGCAGCAAGGAGAGCAACGCCATGCTTAAGTAAGGAATTAGCCTCGGGCATAATCAAGCGGTCATCTTTCTTCGGGGCAACAACTCCGTAGACCGGCCAATTGCTGAGAGGAACAGCAGGATCATTGAGGGCGCACTGGGCAATGCAACCAGCAGAAGCAGCCGCAACAACGCAGGGCTGAGACGGAGTCTTCACAATGCCCGGGATGCAAATCACCTGGGAATTGCGAGCGGCACCTGCAGTAGTATAAGCAGAGAGGGTTCCCGCTACAGAATAGTAGAGAACGCCATCGCGTTGGACGGTTGCACCCCAAAGTTCATCCAGAAGTTCCTTGATGTAAGCAACGCCGCCAGTTGCAGTATTGTCACCACAGCCAACTACAACAGTCTTGAACCATTCGCCAGCAATTTTTGCACCAACGGTTGTTTCATTGTATGCAGTATCCTTCGCACCACCAGAAAGGGTTCCGGATTCAGGAAGAGTGATAGTCAATCCAGCGGGAGTCTTTTCACCAGCGTTAAAGTTCGCCACAACGCTAATGTCATTACCTGCGACACCCTTATTCTTTGCAGTAATGGTCACAACGCCATCAGATGCAGAAGCCGTTACAGGAAGATTCTTGACTTCATTGATTGCAGTTGCGATGTTGGAAGCCACACCAGGAGTCCCTTCAGAATCCTTGGCTTCATCACCTGCCACAACAGTGACGGTCACCGCCTGACCACCAATCAAAAGGTAAATCGGAGCGGATTCGGTCGCAGTACCGGTCACTGTAATGGAACCAGTTGCAGCGGCACCATCAGACACATCCTGCAGAGCAAGGCAGTAAAGTTCCATGTTCTTTGCATTCTTGCGGAACGCACGAGCCATAAGAGCAATCTGGGAACCTTCGCCAAACAGTGAATCGGCTTCGGCATCGGAAAAAATCTGGGTCACACCTGCAGGAGCGCCAGCTTTCGTTGCCTGACCAATCAAAAGGTTTTTCCACGGCATCGGACCAGACTTGGCCGCGCGGGAATTATCAAATTCCGTTGCAAAAATCGGCACCAGATTATTTGCCGGAATTTCCTGGAACTGAATAGACATCAGTCACCCTCCGTATTCTTGTTGATTTCAACTTCAGACACCTTGGCAGTTTTAACTTCCACCAATTCGCCATCAGCAATTCTGCGAGCCACATAGGCGTCAACAGCAATGTTTTCGCCATCGGGCAGAACATTACGACCACGAGCAGGCAGATAAACTGCCAGGCCTACGGCCGGTTTCAAAAAAAGTTTGTTAGCCATTCATCGCCTCACTCTCGTAGTAAACTTTTGCTTGTTTCCGGAACCCTCGCCCATGGAGATTTCGTTATTAGCAGAAATAAATTCATCTGCAGGTCCACCAACAGATATCGTCACATTAAATTCCGTAGAGAACGTAATTCGCTGACAACCTCTGTTCATTTCGCCAAGAGCGGTCAAGTTGTTTTCAATCCCAGTCAGTACAAACCGCTTAGTAAGCCCTCCGAAAAAGCCTTCCTTAGGCATTAGCGGTTGGAGTACAGCGATAACGGAGTGAGTCATGTCGTCGAGCATATCATTGACAGAATCACATTCATCCTGGCAAACAACATCAACAACAACGCTACCAGAGCACTTGTAAGTTTTCGGACTCGTGCGCTGATCATCGAAACTAAAGGAATCCGTATACACAACGGCAAAGGAACCTTCCTCAGGCCAGGCATCATCCTTGCGAGCCTCAAATACATTCTCACCAATGCCATCGATATTGGCATTGACAATCGTATTGATTACCGCATGACGAAGCTGCTTAATTGCTGACAGAGTTCTTAGAGCCACTTGCACGATCCTTCAGGTAGTAAACTACTACACCATCTTTCGGGAATTCAAAATCCTTGGCCACAATGCGTTTTGCTTTGTTGAATTCATTTTCACCCAAAACAAAAACATCGCCCTTGCAAGGTTTTCCACCCGGCAAAGAGGACGCAGAAACAAAAAGGCGAGGATTATGGGAAATGGCATCCACGCCACCACCCATATTCTCACCTTGCAAAGGAAGTTCATCATACAAGCCGTTCAAGGAATATTCCTTACCGTCTCTCACGAGGGTAACAATCTCCCCGAACTCGTCTTCATTAAAAAACGAGCCGGAAAGATCATCGATGAGGTCATCCTTGAAAGACATTGTTTACACAACCTTACGAGAAATGATTGCGGCACCGTTCATCGGGACAAACAACGGGCTGGATTCTTCTTCAAGAATCTTGGACTTGCCGTTCTTAATCCAGGTGTAAACGTAGGACTGGCAAACATTCAGGGTGCCGTCGGTACCATCTGCGATAGCGCCGTAATGCATCTTGAAGCCAGCACCATTACCAATCATGATAATGGAATCCTTGGGAATCAAGTTCAGGTCCTTCTTCTGCTTTTCGTCATAGAAGAATTCATCGTAGGTAATGATGTCCATGCCAAGGATGTGAGCGGCACGAGTAATGCCTTCCGGATCGGCGTCCTTCGGGTCAATTTCGCCGAACATCATGTGACGCTTGTCCATGTATTCCTTGACTGCATCATTCTGGATGAAAGCGTCGAAAGCGTCGTCACCCATGATGGTCAAACCGACATTGCCACCACCATTCTTCGCGACCAGACGCTTCTGGTTCAGAAGATAGAGAATCGGATTGGAACCATTTGCATCAAACTTATCACCAGAAGCTGCGGGAGAAAGGTTTGCAGAAGGGATGTTCAGGTTGATGGTTCGCATCAGATTGTCGTCAACCTTAACATCAACCTTACCAGTAGTGATCGCTTCAACAATCTGCTGTTCTTCACGACGTTCGATAGACTGACGAAGTTCGAGAGCGTCATTCATCAAGCTCTGGAACTTAATCTTTTCAGAACTTTCCTGGCCACCATAGGTAACAATACCGTCTGCCTTAGCAGCAGTTTCAACATCGTGCTTGGAAAGATCGCGCCACGGATGCACGGTAGGAGCAGTCACCACAAGGCGTTCAAAGCCATCACGGGCAAGAGCCTTGCCATTTTCGTCATCATCGGCAACATAGGAAGCAATGAGACGGGTCTTCTTATTCTGCTGAAGAATAAGAGTCTTAGTCTTGTGCAGTTCAACAGCGCACATACGGCGAAGGAACTGAGAAGGCTTAAAGTTTTCGCTGGTAAGCTTGGTCAGCTCGTAGCGAGAATCAAGATTGAGTTCACCAGACATTCGGTCCTCCTTTCATTAGTCCTTTACGCCGTCAACAGCCTTAAAGAAAAGGCAACGTGCGGCAAGTTCATCCTTAACGATCTGCACATTGGCACCTTCGCCAACTACAATAGAACCGTCAGCAAAGCAACCTGTGCGGGCAACGAGAGAATAGCCGCCATTAGCACCAGTATTTACATCCGCCATAAGGCGAGCAACCGGTTTAGCATCACCGGCAACAAGCACAAGGCCCTTGTCGGCACCAGCGGAATTCACCGCAAGGATTGCACCGCGCTTAAGGTTCTGATTGGCCCCGATCTTTACAACTTCGCTGTGAATCGGGAAATCACCTGCGATATCGTTGTCGAAATTGATCTTAGTCGACATTGTTTACCCCTTTTTGTAGAATTTGTTTGCAGCTTCCTTGGCCCAATCGGAATGCTTAGAAGCAGAAGTTTCTTCCTTTTCGCCATCCGGAGTCACGCTGTTTGCGGCAGAGGCTTCAGCCTCGAGACCCTTCTGGATTGCAAGCTTTTGCGCTTCGGAAAGTTCAGCTTCAGGCTTTGCAGACTTGGCAGCATCCAAGTCAGCCTTTAGCTGAGCGATCTCAGCATCCTTTGCAGCAACGGTTTCGGCATTGGCCTTTTCCATTGCGCAAACATTTTCCTGCATTTTGGTAAATGCAAATTCCTTAGCATCGGCAAGAGTCTTACCGCTGTCCACAAACGCAGTAGCGTCTTCTGCAATGTGACAGGCTTCAAATAAGGCCTTCACATCGGAAACACTCTGCTTGTATGCAGCGATAGCATTCTTGGCGATTTCTTCTGCGGTAGGAGCCGCATTATTCTGTTCAGCCATAGAGCTACCTCTTTTTTTGTTATTTGTAAATTCAATCGGATCAACGCCCTGGGCAAGGGCTTCGCAAATTTCGTCAAGGCTAGCAACGCCATCTGCCAAGTTAGCATCAACAGCCTTCTGACCAATGAACACGCCACCCTTACCGTAATTGTTGGTCACATCAATGGCAGTAGTGTTGCGGTGCTTTGCAACAGCGCCAATAAACACTTCTGCAAGATCGTTCAGTTCCTGCTTAATAAGTGCAAGACCTTCGTCAGTATCTGGAGTCGGAGCCTTATCTGGACTCAAGTCAGAAACAACTACATCGAGATTGGATTCTTCATTCTTGTTGTAAGCACAAAGAACACCGATGGAACCGAGAGTTCCGTTGGAAGCAGTAAAAACCTTATCGCAAGCGGAACCAATCCAGTAAGCTGCAGAGCACATCAAGCCGCCAGTACGGGCGATAACAGGTTTTTGACCACGTGCATTAAAAATCTTTTCTGCAAGGTCAGCACAGCCAGAAACTTCGCCGCCAGGACTATTGATGTCAAGCACAACTGCCTTTACCTTGCGGTCGCTCATCACTTCGTCAAAAGCAGCATCGATGGAATTGTAAGTATCCATCCCGAACCAGGCGGTAAACAAATCGGTACGGTAAGAAAGAGCACCATCAACGTGAATTACAGCCACACCGCCTTCGCGACGGTCAATGACGTTCGGGCATTCAGGCTCACCGTTTTCCTTGAACTCCCAATCAAAATTCACGGACGCAAGTTTTTCGGCTTCATCCTTACGCATTGCAAAGCGGGTAGCGAAAAACGCATTCATCTTCTTTTCGATTTTTTTCTTACTTTTCGCCATAAAAATTCCTAGTTCAAAGAACTTTCGTTCGTATCATCAGTCGATACAGAGAAACTTTCAGTCTTAGTTACGCTACCAGGTTCGCCAAGACCCTTTGCCTTGCGCATATTCAGTTCCTTTGCAAGCTGGTCTGTAACCACATCGTATTCGCCGCCATTGACCATAGCACAAGCAGTATCACGGTCCATAAGCTGTTCGTCAATCTGCATCTTGATTGCCTGAGTTTCACGAAGCGGGTCAAGCAAGAATGCTGCATCAGAAATCCAACGGCAGCCACACCAAAGCGCACGCTTTATCGGATCATCAAAGAAACCCGGCGCTTCGATTTCGCCAACAAGCACAGCCTGGGCCAACCACTTTTCGTATATGGGCTGACAGAAGTCGCTGATAAAATCCTCACGCATACGATTGAAAGTCTTACGGCTTTCAAGAACAGCTGCACGAACAGAGTTATAGTTTGATGTATGGAAATTTTTCAGGATAACTTCATAGCTGGCACCAGTAGCGGCACCTGCTTCGCTGAAAATCAATTCCACAAACGGCTGATAGTTTACGTTCGGTCGAGCCGGGTTCAGCAAGTCCGCCTTAAACTTGTTCGGCAAAGACCAAATTCCACCAGGCTTCATGGAAAGTTCAAGTTCATCCCTTCTTGCAGGAACTTCATTTCCATAGGAATCCACTTGCTGTTCCGCATTGCCACCGCCACCAATACCAGTCATTCCGCTAAGGTCATCAGCTTCTTCGTCATCATTGCTGGTAACAACGGCTGTTACACAGGCACTGACAACAGCGGCCATGAGTTCCGCATCCTGGTATCGTTCCAGTTGCTTCAACTGCATAATCAACGGAGCCAACAGAGGCACACCGCGACGCTGATCTGTGCGATCCACAGAAAGAATGTGGATTACATTCGGATTACCTAAAGCGTCAAATGCAGGAACCCTTACAGTATCCACGTTATCGGTATAACTATCAATACTCCAAGCTGGCTTAGATGTAAAATAATAGGCGGCAAGGGTCCCATTCTTGTTCGTTTCAACGCCATGTAAAAGCGCATCAGAATCCATTACTCCAAACGGATTCTGGCAGCGTTCGCTTTCAAGAATCTTGATGCAAAGGCCGAAAGGACTGTTCTTGTCATAACAAGCCAAACCAAAGCTATCACCGCCAATTTTTGCGGACTTGAAAGCAAGATGCTGCAGCTGGGCGAAGGTATTCTTCTTTTCGGCATCGCAATTCTTGGAATTTGCCCAAAGTTCAAAAAGGCTCTGGGCGTTCTTGGCCCACTTTTCAGCTTCCGCCTGGGTCATTCCAAGACGGTCCGGCATTCTGATATTCGGACGGCACTTGCATCCAGTACCAACGACATTCGTCGTAAAACTTTCAATCATCGCCCGACTGAATGTGTTGTTCTGGAAAAGCTGACGGCTACGGAGCCTTAAAATATCAAGGTCAAGAGCAAGGTCCCTATCCGCAGAACTCGGAAGCGCAACAAAGTTACGCAAAGCCTCGGTAATAACCGAAGCCGCTTTCCAGGCAGTACCTCTAGGACCCATCATACGAGACATTCAAAACCTATACAGGAACAGCAGTAAAAATTTTGGACTTACCCTTCCGAACACCTTTGGCAGCGGCCAAGCGGCTCATCCACAAGTCATAAGTCTTTTGACAAGACTCAACGGACGCGCGACTCAGGGAACGACCGCCAATGGAATAGCTCTGGGCTTCCATAGCCTTGAGCAACGCCTTTTCAGCGGCGTCAACCATTTTCTTGCAAAGTTCAACGGAGTAAATCTTTTCCACGCCAACAAAATAGACGAACGGCTATGTTTTTCAAATAAAATCGTCACATCATTTTCGTGACTTCACGAAAATGGTTTAGTCTTTAACCTTGATTAACTTTTTATTTAACCACTTGGTTAAAAAGATTGTATATTAAAGGCATGGAAAAGCAGAAAAACAAAATCCTCGACATCGTACTGAAGCAGATCACATTCTTCTGCTTGTATTGGGGTTTTTACGCCATCGGATGGCATTATTGCACAACCATCAGAATGGATAGAGTATCAACACTGTTTTACGACGCTTCTTTTTTTGTTCCAATTTTTGCCGCTTTATTCTACGTAGTTTCAGCAACAGCATTTCAATTGAACATCACTTCGCAGTCTTCAAAGCCTTCTGATAAGCAGTCATAAAATCGCTCTCGATATACTTCTTGTAGAAAAATTCCACAATGCGCTGCCAGTTCCAACGAGCTGGCACTTCTACTTTCGGGTACATGGCGTACATCCATTCTAACTTTCTGGATCCTGCAATGTGACGGGCAATAAATTTAACGCCATCTGCACGCTCCATTTCAAATGGTTTGTACTTAGAAATCTTTCGGGCAGTAGGCCTGCTTTCGGAGTATTTACGCCCCTTACGGATTCGTGACTTTTTCCCTCCATTTTTAGCGTCGGCAAGTAACGCCGACACATAATAGCCAGGCTTGATAGCGCCCTTGACAGTCATGCCTTTGGAGGTAACGCCTTCGCGAGGAACAGGAACGGACTTCCCTGGTTTCGCTACTTTTTCACCACCATATTCCTGACGGGCCATGAATGGCTTGTCCAAATAAATTATAGCTGCAGGAACCTTCTTGTCAGCCTTGTCGATGCGAATCAAGTTCGGGAGTGCTTTATTTCGCATAGTAAATTTTCGCGGATAATCCTTTATAAGCGCACGGCGTGAACGAAACGCATTGGCGTTCACAGCCTCCTTCATGGCAAACGGCAACTGTTTTTCGCGAACATCGTCAATTTCCTTCAAGAATTTGTTGATGTTGCATGAAACATGAAAATCCATCATAGACTCAACCCCTGATTGATAACTCTAGCAGGTTTCCGCACAGTTCTTTGTGCAGGATTCCTGGTAAAAGACATTCCAAGACTGGCCAACTTATCTACATCAAGGCCGGTCAAGTTGATTGCCGCACGAGCGTATACACGACAGTCCAGTGGTTCATTTCGTTCGTAAACCTTCTCATAGGCATAGGTCAAGAAACCACGGCTCATGCGTGACTTTTTCACTTCTGCAGTCAGTTGCCTAAAATGTTCGCCATCGTAATTTTCGCTGATTGGGAAATGGCAAAAACCTGGACCAGGTTTGTCATAGTTCAACACATTGAAAAACCAATCCTTTACGGTATCGGTTCCGACGGTAATGAGTTTTGCATTTTCGGCGCTTGATTTTTTTGTAGATCCCGGACGGCTAATCACCGGACGGTTGGGGCCTCGGGCACCTATACTCGCGTAAATTTTTCGCCATTCTCTCTTGGAGCAGTATTTGTAAACAGCCGATGTCTTGTGACCGCCAGAGTCCACAAGCCCTGCAGCAACGTAAAGCTGCTGCCCGTCCGCCTTGCTGTATGGCGCATTCAGGATTCCATCAAGAGTCTCCCAGACTTCTTCCAAGTCAGGGTCTCCAGGAATCATCCAATAGCCAATACTCCAGCTTTCAAGGCCCTTGCCCCATCCTACAATCTCGCATTCAAGACGGTCATCCTGAGTGTCGACGCCAGCAGTCAATAGAACAACCTCGTCAGGAACCTCACAACCATAATCTTCACATCGAAGTTCAAGGTCCGAATAGTCTCGCTTCACCTGGTTGTCTTCGTCCCATGCTTCACCCGCAACGTTGTTGGTCCACACCTTCATCTTTTGCGGGTCGCCCTTTGCTTCAAGGAACTCGGAGACAGCTTCTTCCCAGGAATACCACCCCAGCGGACTATAGAACGCACTCAGATGATAACTAGGATACGCCCCGTTTTCGTTTGTCGGGACCCACTGGCCAAGAGCCATCAGTTCAGTCTTACGCCATTCCTGATACTCACCGCCACAATGTGGGCACTTCATGCGAACTGTCCATGGCAAATGATTACCGTTTTCGTCACGGTCCCATACCATGTACCCAAATTTCCACACATGAAGTTCACCGCAATGCGGGCAGGGAACATTGTAATAACGCTGGTCGCCAACTTCAAATTTCTTTGTGATACGGCACTTGCCACGAACCGTAGGGGTACTGTTCCAGAATCGCTTTTTACGCGGAAAGTTCGTCGTTCGGCGCTTCACCAGGTCGCACGGATCACCTTCGCCATTGCAGTCAAGGGGCCATCCTGAAATTTCATCACAAAGAACAACTTGCAACGGCTTTGAACGCAACTGAGAAGCGGATCCACCTGATCCAAGGAAAAATATACCGCCCGGATATTCCTTGCAGCCAGCAGTATCGTTGGTAAAATACTTATCCATCTTCATGGCCGTAAATGTCGGGGCAAGGCGCTGCCGCTCAAAATCAGCAGCAGCGTCATCCGTAGTCTGATAAAGTCCAATCGGGCACGGACTTTGAAGCATATAATAAAGTGCCGTATTTATCATGCATTCCGTACCGCCAATCTGGGAGCCTTTCATGAAGGCCACATCGGCGCATGGATTCTGCGGGGAAAGCATATCCATGATTTCCACAAGGTAAGGCGTTCTATCGTTAGTCCACTTACCCTTGGATGCAGAAGCTTCACCGGCAAGCAGACGCGTTTCCGCAGCCCACTGGCTAATGGTCAAATTCTTTGGTGGCGTAAGCCCCTGAATAATTCCTGCAAGACAAAAAGACACGTTCTCATGCAACACCTGGGAACGCTCCGCTTTTTGCGCCACGGCGCGCGGTTCTGTCAATTCTTCAATCGCCATCAGTCAAAGAAATTGTCAACAGTCCTGTCACTAAGGTCTTTCAGAACAAGAATGGATTCCTTACGGATAATTTCGCCAATCTCGTGGTTGGAATCCTTCATGGCCAAACGGAGTTTTTCCGGTTCAATACCGGCATTCGCCAGCTGTTCCTGAAGATGGCCACAAATCTTTGGAGCCAGCTGCACATACATGTTCATGACCTTTTCCTGGATCATGGCGCCCATCTGGTAACCCTTCAGGAATACGGTCTGCTTGTCCACAAGGCTACCTTCTTTTTCGTCAGCCCTAAGCTTCGCAAGGCGTGCCATGTGGTATTCCTTTTCAGCCCTGGAAACTTCCAGTTCCTGGCGTTCCTGCATGACCGCGCCCAAATCCATTCCCTGGATAGGAGCCGAAATAGGTTGAGGGGCCTGCGGATTTTCGCCACCAATCACATGGGCCACGGCCTGGGCATCCATGTTATCGTAACCAGCAGCCATCTGGCCACGAGTTGGAGTAGTAACCTTGCTGCGATCCTTCTTCAGATAGAACTGCTGCGGACTTACAACCTTGTGGTAACATTTCTCGCCGCGTGAATTCCGGAAAGTATCCATTCGCCCAGTCGAAGTGGCCTTAGAAACGGCAGCGCCGGAAACACCAAGTTGCTGAGCAATTTGACGCCCATTTACAAGATCATCGTCGCTGTAAGAATGTTGGTGACGAGCATAGTCCATTTTTCAAACCTCGTTTAACCAAAATTAAGCAAAAAAGGTTAAACAGAGTTAAGAATCGTCACAACAAAAAAGCCGGGAGAACCCGGCTAAAAAAATCAATCAATTGACAGACAACACATTTACGTCGGACCTGTCAATGCCATCTTTAACACGAGTAAAATGTATTGACAACTTCAACAAAAACATGTAAAACCCATAATTACTCAAAGAAAAAAGTTTCGTCTTTGTATTGTCTAAATGAGATATAGGACACGAACCAACATGATCCATTAAAGCAATGTATTCTTTGTCCAAATCATGCGCTTTGGGAAGATAAAAAATAGACGTAATAGATTGTCTTTTTATATCATTTTCAAAATTTTTTATATAACCTTCGTCTTTCCTTTCTCTTCTTAGCAAATCCAAGTACTTATCCAATTCCAATACTAAGCAATAAGTACAACTAGGAGGAAGTGTTCGCTTATTTTCCTTTGAAATATCACATGTATTGGAAAGGATTATCGCATTAACGTCAACTAGAGTTTGTGTTTTCCAGCTAACCATTTTGAGTTTAGCAACACCATCTCCCTGTGCAAAAAAACTTTCTTCCTTCAAATAATCGCAATACATTCTTGAGTCAATGTTATCGGGAAAATCCTTCAAACAAGAAAACAACTCTTCAGAAGAAGTCCGTGACAAGAACTGAGGAAGATACTTTTTTACGTCTTCTAACAAATCCAACGTTCGCCTACACAAGATCCCAAAGATTTTCTTCTAAAATACGCAAAGCATCTTCATCCATCGGTTTTTGACTAGAAATAAACTTACTAGCAAAAGAAAGAAGCTGATTTGCCAAATCATTTTCTTCGGCAAACGTTATGCCCGCCGATTGATAATAAAGAACATCGACTTCATCTTCAATAACAATTCCGCCATTCTTTTCAGATAGAACATCTGCGATATTCGGAACAACAGGCGAAGAGAACATAGCCATTAAAGGAATGGCCAAAATACCACGAGAATCCGAAATATACTTATTCATACGATGGCCCCAAATCTTCTAAAAAATCGTTAGACAATGATGAAAAATAAGTTTGTCTACAAATAGAGTGCATTTCTTCTATTCTAGATGCAAAGTTATCATAGAGAGGTTCAAACGAATCTGAACAAGAAACATCAATATCAAGAACCGAGCCCCTGATCACATTGTTAAGTTTCGCTTCATTTGCAATAACAGTCTTGATTATGAAATGATCTTTGCGAAAAACATCAACATGATTAAACTGAATTCTACCCAACCCTATTCCAGAATTAAAGGAAATCTTACACACCTGAGCCGCATCAGCATGAAGAAAATTAATATATCGAAGCCCAACTCTTTCAACAAAGCTAACTGTTTTGGACGAAATGATGAAATTCAAAAATTCATTCAAGCCACCCTCAAAAACAGGCCATCCGGGATAAGGAGATTTATTTACGTAGCGAACACCATATTTCGAAATCTGCAACACCATTCTTTCAGTCGAAATTTGATATAACGGAGCATTCTTCAAATTTAGATCGTTATTTCTAACAACTTCTGGAATATCCATTGTAGGAAGACGTTCCAAACCGTTCAGAGCTTTGTCAGAATAGTTGTTCAACAAAGAAACAGCTACAACTTCAATCGGCTGGGAGAAGTTACACCTCAAATCAAGAGATGATTCGATTACTGTATTTTTTTCCAATTTTTTGGGAAGTTGGTTATGCATACTCAAAATCTTCATACAACTATTGTTTTCAACGCCAAATCTACAAAGAAAATACATAATTGATTGCGGTAAATACCAGATTATATCAAATTATGTCATATTATTTCAATTTTTATTGTTTTACAAAGCCTAACAACGATTAAATAACACTCATTAAAATTCAACAATAATCATTATAGTTCATTCTTATTCTTTTATCGTCTTTCAGCTGCAATTTGTCAAACAGACCGCCCATCGTGGTCCACTCTAAGTCCCGTTAACCCACCCAAAAATCCCAAAAATTTGCGGACGAAGTCGCGCGCGCCACCCCATGAGCCGATTCCGGAGAGCAACAAACCTTTTTGACAGGGGGCCTACCCTACCCCTCCACGTCCGTTAACACAGGTTTAACCGATTAACCGACATTAACCGACAAGACCGGACCGGGCGCCCCCGACTCCCACACAACGCCCGTAATTAAACGGCAAACAACGATTAACTAGCATTAACCTAAAAACATTCAAGCTAACAGTTTTAGCCTGTTGTAGAGCATTTACAAGCGTCAGCAAATAGGCGTTAACCCAACATTATACATACTGCCCCACCGCCAAAATTAACCAAACTTTCAGCCAATCCAAACCGAACGCAGGCCCAAAGGGGATATATGATGACGCTTCTACACCATTTCCATCAGCTCTCGCCCAATTCGCTGCAACTCGCTGTCGATCTTCTTGAGCCTTGCCGCAGAAGGTTTCTTTGTCCCGTTGACATACGCGGCAAACAATGGCTGTGGAATCCCAACCCTTCTGGCAAACGCAGCAGCGTTCAACTCAGGAAACCTCCAGAACACGCGTCCGACCGGGTTCATCTTCTTTGGAGAAAAGAACCCGTCAAGTTCCAGCCCTTCGCAAAGGTCATCGAACCATACGCCGTCGAGATCTGCACGGCAGTTTTCAAGCTGTTCCCTCGTGGCATTGCGGAGCGGCTCGTAATCGCGTATAAGCTCCTTTCCGATTCTTCCGTCCTTAAGCTCCACGCAAACGGCCTCGTTGTCAACCCAAATGCGCTTTACATCCTTTTCGGTTATACCAGCCATAAGCCCTCACTTGTCAAAAATTTCATGCCACTTCGTTTCGATTAGCCCGCTGTTTTCAGAAGCTATGGTTGCAGCCTTCTTCAAGTCAGAAGCGGAAAGCTTTCCCTTGATCTTCACGACAGCCTTGCCACCTACAATCTCGAACTTCGCCTTCTTCCCCTGCCTCATCACATGGACATGGACCGGCTCGTGCTCGTTCATGTAAAAGAAGAAAAGAAAACCGTCCTGTTCGAAAATCTTTGGCATGCCTACAATATAGGTTATTATTTAATAACCGTCAACCCCAAAACATCCACCAAACAAAAACGAGCCCGCGAACGCAGGCCCGGTTACAAAGAACAATCGACCCAGCAGTCAAGCCTCATTAATATCAGAGGCACAATCCTTAATCATCTGAACATAATCAGTCTCACCTCCGGAAGGAATCCGGAAAGAAAAAACAGTTTTCCCACCAAAGCTAGAAACACAAAAATCACCATGAGAAATAACGTCCATACCAATAAGAACGTCCCACCCACCGCCAGGCTCACCCTCTGTAACCTGAAGATTGAAAACAATGTCACCCGGAAGCTTAATTGACAACAGGTACACAGAAACAACCATCGGACCACCAACACCGCGCGAAACCGTTGTGGATACAGGGGAAAGCCCCAAAGCCTTGGCAACATCGCTGGTAATGACGGAATCCGTAGCCCCAGTATCCCAGAGGCCGACAAATTCCTTCCACTGCCCAGCGCCCAAAGGACTCACTTCAACAGGAGTCTTAAGAACGTTGACAATCGAGCTTTCATGTTTGGTCAATGCTTGCACGGAACCAAGACCACGTTATTGGACGCATATCGATGCACATAGCTTTCTGCATCGGGAGACTTGCACTCGTAAATGGAGAAATGGCCCAGGGTGAATTCCTTGACTCCGTAGTTGTAGGCATCGATGAGAGACGAAAAATCGGCAATGACGGCGGCGTCATGGATCACCAGAAAACGGTGCGCGAACTTTTCGAACAGCGACGGCAAATTGCCCATGAAAAAATAGAAGTCCTTTGTCATCGAGTAGTCAGCCATACTCTCAAATATACTAAAAATCCGCCGCACGGACCAAACCAACTCCCCCGCCTGGGAGGAATGCCCAGCAGCGTCACGTCGGCGCTTGGCCTACGGCTTATCCCAGCTGAAGAAATTTGCGGTCACAAACTGGTACCACGGAACACGAATCATGCACTCAGGTTTATTCAGTTGTTCACAAGCGCGATTGCGGGAAACAAGGAGAAGCGCCCGCAAGGTAGAACGGCTCCTGCCATCGAACAGGTACATTCTGGCTTGCAAGTCCTCAAGACTCTCGCGAGAAGCGGATGCGCCGTTCTTAAGTTCAGCCAACAAGTCATTGTACCCATCGTACATCGATTCCCAGAAACCAACACAGCCCTTAAGGTTCAGGGCGACATCGGCAATCAGCGAAACCGAACCGACAATATTCAGGATCAAGGAAAGCACTTCGCCGCCGGCAGCAGCCGAATAGCCGGAGAGCCACAGCGAAGCAAGAGCAACAACACAAAGAAAGACATTCATCTTGACAAAGAACGAATGCCTGTAACCGGCATAAGCCAAGGCCACACGAAGTCGAGACTCAATGTCCCATTTAATTTCATCTGTACTCATAGCAAACCTACATGGGAATCGGAGGCGTATTGGTTGCAGGGCCGGACTGGTTGCCATTACCAGCGGATTTCGGATAATAAAACTTTGGCGGAGGCGGAGGCTGAGGTGGCGGCGGCGGAAACGGTGGAGTTTTGTTTGCTCCCGGTATCGACAGCGCCAGAATTGAATTGTTCATTTGTTTTGTCCATGTCATGAAAATAGAATTAAAGGTTTACGGATGCAAGATAGAAAAACCATCTCCACCGCCTTAGCGGGATGGTTCAGAAGCGGAACGGAAGCGGCGCTCTAGACTGTTATCATCTGCCATAAGGACTTGGTGTGCGTGCAGGGCCTGCAGAGTGAGCAGGGATGGCGTGCGCTTGGCGTTGGCGGGGTTTTGCGGTGGTGGACTTGTATTGTTACTTGCGATAGAAACAGGGCCGTAGCGAAGCCGGAAACGGGTCTATTTGCCTATGAGTGAGTATGAGGGTTATGTACACATAAGGATTAAAGGTTAATGAGTGAGTTATGGTTATTACTGCAATGGAGTGATGTGTAATGAGATGAAGTGTAATGAGGTGAGGTGGCTAACTTTTTGCCATCTATTTTGCTAGCTTATTTGCTAAAGTTTTGCTAATACTTTTGCTATATGGTTTGCTAGACTTTTGCTAGAAATAGAGTGCGAAAAATTACGCCTGTAACACAAAATTACAAGCATAATTTATAGGTTCTATTATGGAAAAATCTAAAATCAGCCTTTCGAGGCCTGATCTTGTACTTGTCGAAGGACTACGACTTCTCGGCCTTCTTTCTTCAACATCTGAATGCCAGCCTGCACAATTTGGGCGCACTCCTCTGGAGAAAGTTCAACTTCCTGACGAAGTTCTTCAGCACGAAACTTCTTTACGGCCTCCCAAGCTTCATCAGTGAACATTTCCTCAATTTTCATTCCCATCTTTAGGAGTTGATCTAAATAAACCAGGTCAACTCCACCGCCCTTCTTCCATTTAGTTATAGAAGCTGGTGTAATTCCAAGTTTTTCAGCGAGTTTACTCTGGTTCAATCCTATTCTGTCTAGGAATTTATCAACGTCCATCATAGGCGTCTCCTTGTAAAATCGCATTAAAAATAGCCGTTTTTTACTATTGGTCAAAAAAAAATCATTTTTTTTTATAAAATCTCTTGACTTTTTAACCATTGGTTTTTATATTTTTTACCGTTGTTAAAGAAATGGTAAACTAATGGTAAAAGTAAACTCAAATAAAAACGAAGCAAAGAAGAATGGGAAGCAGGTAGTAATTACCGATGTTGCTCATGAAGCTTTGACGCAAATCGTTGCTAAAAGAGTTGCTCGAGGAATTCCGGCCACAATGGGCGGAGTCTTGTGTGAATTGATTATCAATGAAAACGAGAGCAACTGATGAAAAAGCAAGGCATTGCATTTGTTAGGCTGGATATCCTCGCTAACTGGAGATTCTGGAACACTTTCAAAAAGAATCAAGATTTTGAAGGTGCAGGTAGAGAAGTCATATCCATAGCAGAAGCATTGCTTGCCGAAGATTACGATGTAAACGAAACTGCAGCAAAACTCTTGAAAGAAACTACAGAATTCCAGACCAAGAAGAAGAAGGCCGGTCAGAAAGGCGGCTACAAGAAGGCCGCCAACGAACGCGCCAAGGCTGCAGCAAAGAATAACGACCAAGTGACCGCATCCGACATAAGCACGAACGGCACACAGCTGGACGTAGCGAGTGGCAACGCCGCTGACGATTGTAAAGTACCACCGTCCAGCACAACTTTGGTGGCAGATGGCGTAACCCGCGAGGGCTCGCAGAACTTCGCAACGCCGCAAGGCGCGCTTCTGGAATCTGGTACATCTGCCACCACCGAAAATAGCCCGGCGGTAGCCCCCACAGGCAACGAAGGGGATGAACTCGCAATGCCCGAAGGAGAATCTCTCCTTAACTCCGACGGGTCGTTTCCGGAATCCGCTACTTCCGCCGGGCAACAAAACTCCGTGAGAGGCTCGGAAATTGCTTGCGGTCAGCTTGCCACTGGC
>DCGZ01000128.1:42138-43657 GCA_002314675.1 Fibrobacter sp. UBA1765
GAAGGAACTGGTCTACGAATTCGCCCGCACGGCAAAGCTCGACGCTGACGACGCCCGCGAATGGTTCGAGATCAACTTCGTGGACCGCCCAGGCTGCGACAAGGACGGCATCGTAATAGAGAACTGGAAAGGCCACTGCAAGAACTACTGCAGGGCAAAAGCAAAGAGAAGGAAGAAAGAAGATTAACAAACAACAATCAAAAAAAGGAACAAATATGCCAACACCAATTAAAACAAATCCAAACTGCAAGCACTTCATTCCTCTCACGAAAGCAGAATGTGAAACAATCAAGAATTCCTTGAACAATACGCTCAACGCTCTTTTCAAGGAAAGCGAAAAAACCGATGAAACGCTAGACAAAATCGAAACCCTGATTGACATCAGGAACAAATTCAGAAAATTCTCAATCTAAAGGCAACAACAATGGAGAAGAAAGAAGAAAATATGAAGTTCGACTGCCTGGCAGTCACACAATGCAAAGTGCATCCAATGGTAGCTAACGACAACGAAAGCAAAATCCGTGCAATTGCAGAAGTAGTAATCAACGACCAGCTCTTAATTCGCAACTTGCGCGTAATGGACGACATCAACGGACTTTACATAGGCTACCCACGCGATCCATTTTACATTGGAGAAGATTTCAGAAGTCTATGCACACCAATCACACGCCAGTTCCGCGAACATCTGGAAAATACGGTTCTGGAGAAATACCAGGAGGAGATTGCAAATGACTGACAAGAAACGCTACGAAGCGGCGATGGAAGAAAACCATCGTCTGCGCGAGGAACTGAAAGACTGGAAGGCAGCCCACGACGAAATCGTCAAGGACGCCGCAAGGAAGCAGAAGGACATCGACGAATACAAGGAAGTCAACGCGAATCTGAACAAGCAACTTATGATTCAAGAAGGCGAAATAAGGCTGCTCAAGGAACAACTGACCAAGAAGCCTAAGAACTAGGCAACAGCGGGACTAAGCAGCGGGTGCCGCCTGGAAAAGCGGTGAAGAACCGATTCTAATACTTCGACCACCCCTGGGGGGAGCGTTACCCCCCCCCGCATTAACAAAAGTTTACAAACTAACTCAAACATCTAGGAGACAAATAATGGATAACGAAATCGAAATCAACGGCGAAACTTACGTAAAGAAGTCCGCCATCAAAGAACAATCTTTTTACGCGGCAGATGCCGAAGGCCTGCCTTACGTGATCTGCCGTGGCTACTACTGCGGTGTGCACGCAGGCTATCTCAAGGAACATGACGGAAACCACGTCCGCCTGGTCAATTCCCGCCGCCTGTGGTCCTGGAAGGCCAAGGAAGGGATCAGCCTCTCCGCAGTCGCCAAGAACGGCATCGCAGATACGGTAGAACTTCCTAACGTACTTCACGAAATTTTCCTGGGCGATGTGTATGAAGTAATTCCTTGCACGGACGAGGCTCGCAAATCCATCGAAGGGGCGAAGGAACGTGCTCAATCTTAACTTCAACTCAATACGCTCCGGCTACGGCTACGGCGACGGC
>DCGZ01000179.1:0-186 GCA_002314675.1 Fibrobacter sp. UBA1765
CGACCTCACGCCTCAAAGCACCGAAGGTGCGACCTGACTCCAGTCCTCTGTCACAGTTCTTGCATCTTAATTTGTCATCACGAGCAACGCGAAGTGATCCAGAACATTCATAGTTCACAGTCCTAGGTTGCTTCGTCACTACGTTCCTCGCAAAGACATGTTAAGTTACAATTTCTGCCGACAGCC
>DCGZ01000179.1:238-19495 GCA_002314675.1 Fibrobacter sp. UBA1765
GCTTTGCGCCGACCTCACACCTCAAAGCACCGAAGGTGCGTACCTGATTCCTGTTTTCAGTTCTCTTATTTCTAAATTCTAAACATAGAAGTCAACAATTTCTTGCATCTGGTATCTGATATATGAAAGTTCGTGTTATTGGCGGAGGCCTCTCCGGTTGTGAAGCAGCACTACAGCTTGCTTCCTTTGGTTTTGAAGTTGACCTTTATGAAATGCGCCCAGTTCGCCCAACTCCGGCACACAAGGGCGATCGTCTTGCTGAACTTATATGCTCCAACAGCTTTAAGGGCATGGCAAACACAACTGCCCACGGACTTTTGAAAAACGAACTTCGCATGCTCGGCAGCTTCTTGATGCAGGCAGCCGAAGAAGCGGCTGTCCCTGCTGGCGAATCACTCACGGTAAACCGCGAAGTGTTTAGCGACGCTGTAGAAAAGCGCATTGCAGCATGCAAGAATATCACGTTACATCGCGAAGAAATTTTAACTCTTGAAAGTGACATTCCAACGCTCGTTGCAGCGGGCCCCCTTGCAAGCGACGCTCTTGCCGACAACATCTTCAAGCACCTTGGCGAAAAGCGCCTCCACTTTTTTGACGCCATCGCCCCTGTCGTAGAAACAGATTCCATTGACTTTGACCACGCATTCTACATGAACCGTTGGGAAAAGGGCGAAACAGCAGACTTTATAAACTGCCCGCTTGACAAGGAAACCTACGACGAATTCGTGCGCAGGCTCCGCGAAGCAGAATCTATAGAACCACGCCCATACGAAAAGAACGAACTTTTCGAAGGCTGTCTACCAGTCGAAGAAATGGCCCGTCGCGGTACAGAAACGCTACGCTTTGGCCCGATGCGCCCGGTAGGCCTCGGCCTTGGCAATAACGGCAAAAAGTGGTATGCCGTAATCCAGCTCCGCGCAGAGAACAAGGAAAAGACGCTCTTCAACATGGTCGGTTTCCAGACACGCCTCAAATGGGGAACGCAAAAGGAAATCTTCATGATGGTTCCAGCCCTCAAGAACGCACGCTTTGCCCGCCTTGGCTGCATGCATCGCAACACCTTTATCGAATCTCCAAAGCTCCTCACAGAAACTCTGCGTTTGCGTACAGAAATCCAAGAAAAGGAAGGACTCCCGCCAATCTGGTTCGCAGGCCAAATTACAGGCGCAGAAGGCTACACAGAAGCCGTTGCAACAGGCTGGTACGCTGCCTGGAACATGGCGAATGAACTTTTGCATGGCAAGGAAAATCCTCTACCCGAAGATTCCTGCATTGCTTCGCTACTTCGTCGCTTGATTGAACCGAACGAAGATTTCCAGCCAATGAACTTCAACTTCGGTTTACTCCCCCACAGGCAGGATCTCAAGAAAAAAGACAAGAAGACAATTCTTGGGAACCAGGCTATTGAAGCCGTTCAAAAATGGATTGCAGAAGGCAATCGCGATTTGAAAAATGACTAAGGAACAGTTTAAAAACTGGTGCAATGCACAAAGAGCCAAAGGTATCAATGGCTCTTTTTCTGTTAAAACTGGCGAGCAAAACGACACCGCAAAATTTTTATTTGACGGTCCTGCAAGTGACAAATCCATTCACGAAAAAGTCTACGATCTTGATATAGAATACGCATGCGTTATCGTAGCTCACGAAGGCGACAACAAACTAGACTCGCACGGGAATTTGTTACCAAGCCTAAGTGAAAACGATTCCCTTGAAGATGCCGTAGTTACAGAAGGCATCGGGCACACGCACGGCTACATCATAAAAGAAAACGGACACGCAGTCCGTTATTCCTATACTTTAGAAATCTGATTGAAGCCGGTTATTCGCCTTGGTAAATGTATAGGAACCGCTCCAAGCCTTGGAGAAATGGTCATCGTAATAGCCCCTAGGCCTTGTAGCCGTTATTGTTACAGAGCAAGACGACACATCAGAATACGCTAAAGAAAAGCTTGTAGTTTCATACGCATCAAAGCTTTCATAATGCGAAGAATATTTTTCTTCTATGCTACCATCCTTTGCTGAAGTACAAACCAAATGGTAGTCAAAATCAACTGTATACGCAAACGAATGGTTATTGTGCAAAATGAGCGTAGGAGACGAATAACTTGAATTAGAAAAAGTCATATCCTGAATTATAAAATCTTCGCCAGGAATACACTTTTTATCATCTGGGTCTGTTACATAAGAGGAACATCCCCAAAAAGTTGTAATTGCCAAAGCGTACAAAATTTTATTCATGTGATATTACCTTTTAACAAACAAAATATAATAAACAAACAACGCACATCTTTTGCTGAATTCTATATTTTAGTTTATGAATACCGATTTGAACAATCTTGATGTTTACGCTTCTGAACTTGCAAGCAAGGCTCGCAAGGCTTCCAGTGAAATTCGTACACTTTCTAACGAGCAGCGCAGTGCCGTTTTGCGAGCAGTTGCAAAGGAGCTCCGCGCACAAAAGGCTGAAATCTTTGCAGCAAACAAACTGGACGTTGATGCCGCCCGCGGTAAAATCAGCGACGCCATGCTAGACCGCTTGACCGTCAACGAATCCCGCCTTGAAACCATGGCAAAGGGCGCCGAAGAAATTGCAGACTTTGCAGACCCGCTCGCCCGCACACTCGAAAAGCGTACGCTCCCGAACGGCGTAGAAATCAGCCGCGTTGCAGTTCCTATCGGTTCCGTATTCTTCATTTTTGAAAGCCGTCCGAACGTTACGATCGACGGCGCATGCCTTTGCTTCAAGTCTGGCAATGCTGTGATACTCCGCGGTGGCAAGGAATCCATGAATTCTTCCAAGTTCCTTGCAGGCATTTTCCGCAAGGCGCTGCGCGATAACGGAGTGAGCGAAGATGCTGTTCAACTTGTTGAAAATTCAGACCACGCTCTCGTTACAAAGCTTTTGCAAATGAACGAATCCATTGACCTCGTGATTCCGCGTGGTGGCGAACGCTTGATTCGCGCTGTAACAGAACAAAGCAGAATTCCAGTCATCAAGCACTTCAACGGCATCTGCCATATTTACGTAGACAAGTCTGCAAATATCGACATGGCGGCAAGCATTGTCGAAAACGCAAAGACGCAACGCCCGAGCACTTGCAACACCATGGAAACATTGCTTTTGGATAGCCACCTGAGCGATGAAAGCGTTGCAAAGATCTTGAAGCCGCTCCGCGACAAGAATGTGGAAATGTTTGGCGATGCAGCCGCAATGGCCCGCGTCGAAGGCGTAAAGGACATTGGCGAAGATTCCAATTACCATCATGAATACCTGGCACTTGCCATGAGCCTCAAGTTCGTCGACAATGTGGAAGAAGCAGCCGACCATATCGAAAAATATTCCAGCCGCCACACAGAAGCCGTGATTGCAGAAGACAAGGCTATCCAAGAATACTTCCTTAGCCATGTGGATTCCAGCAGCGTCATGGTAAACGCAAGTACACGCCTCGCTGACGGCGGCGTTTATGGCCTTGGCGCAGAAGTTGGAATCTCTACAGACAAGCTTCACGCCCGCGGCCCGATGGGCGTCGAAAGCCTCTGCACCTACAAGTGGATCTTGAAGGGCGAAGGCCAGGTGAGAACGTAATCTTGCATCTGGCTATTGCAACTTAATTAAGGGAAAAAAATGAATTTTTTTAAAGCATCCGCTTTGTTTGCAACCGCAGCAGTATTTTTCGCCTGCGGCGATGATTCCAGCACAAGCGCAAACCAATCCGACATTGCTCAAGAAAACATATCCAGTTCTTCCATTGACGAAATAAGTTCATCATCCATTGTTTCCGGCAATGTTGAAAATACTTCTTCATCTTCTACAGAAAGAACTTCCATTGACGATGCTAGTTCTTCTTCAAAAACAATCGACAACGACGAAAACAGTTCTTCTAGCGAAACTAACTCCAATAAAGAACAAATTTTGAATGACACTCCATACCGTGTTACAAGACCTGTAGTCTACGAAAAATCTGAAAATGCCGAGTATTTCAAATATTATTGGGGACTTTGCAAAATTGATAATGGCACATACAATTTCGCCTACAATACCACACCCAATATGGAGTTAGAAAATTCATATGTAATAAAAGATGATACGCTAAAGATCTACTATACAAAAGACGCGACACACTTCGATAGAGTTCAAGGAAATTTTTATCTTGGTCAAAATAAATCCCTATTTGAAGGACAATGGATACAATCTCCTAATTGCAAAATAAAAGCTGGTCAAATTGTTTGCGATGATCCTGATTTTGAATTTACCAGTACCATCGAATTTACTCAAGATTCCATAATTTGGTATATGCGAGCAAATCCTGAATTCAAATTAAACCTTGACTTAGATTCCTTATTACAATCAGACAGCAACATAAAACTTATAAGTCAAAACAATTCATCTTATACAGTGGATATTTATAACCAAATAATGGAATTTTCATATCTCACATACACAGAACCCAATCGTATGGTTAGTGAATTTGTTGTAAAATCAAATAATAAAAAATGTTCATTCAAAAGTTATTTCTCATATGTAACCGCAGAAACCTGCAATGAAAAATACAAAGATGCCTTACACTCAGATGGTTATGATGAAGATACAGAAACAACTTACCAAACTTACTACGTGCGTGATTCAGAAGGCGAAGATGAATACGTAGAATGTTTCTCAGAACTAGTTAAAGGGAATCCCTTCTATAATTTATAATAGTCCATAGAAGTTCCAAAAATTAGCATACTCTAAATATTTTCATTACAGAGGATTCAAAATGACCGCACAAGAAATTATTGATGAAGTAAAGTTTGAAGTTGAAGTAGATGGCGTTATGCTTGCTCCGGCAATCGTGCAAGACGCCGACAAGCTCGACGTTCTGATGATGGCATGGATGGACAAGGAAGCACTCCGCCGCACCGTTGAATGCGGTGAAATGGTTTTCTGGAGCCGCAGCCGCAAGGAATACTGGCACAAGGGCGACACTAGCGGAAACGTGATGACCGTTGTGGAATGGGCCGCTGACTGCGACAGCGATGCTCTCCTATTCAAGGTTCGCATGCAGGGCCCGCAGGTAGCTTGCCACACAGGTGCCCGCAGCTGTTTCTTCAAGAAAGTTTAAGGTGTTTCAAGGGCCTCGGTGTTTTTGGAGGGCCTCGGTGTTTTTGGAAGGCCTCGGTGTTTTTGGAGGGCCACGGCATCTTTTTCGAGCCCCTCGGCGGGTAAATTTCAAGATTTTTCTTGGTTTATCCGCCGTGTTCGACACTTATTGTCATTCAAACAATCTAAATTTCACGTAAATCGAGTTTCTAGCTGTTTTTGGCAGATAAATCACGGCACACAAGCCTCTTTTATCCGCCAAAAACAAGGCTAAGCAACTTCCAAATACACAATTCCAGTGAATTTGGCGGGTAAAACAAGGATGCCAGCACCGTTTTATCCGTACTTTTCGGAAAAACAGGCTTCTCAAAAACTGTTTTTTCGGAAAATTATCTATATCATCGTTCCATCTCAATTTTTGAGTGAACATGACTGACAATTCTTTTAACCCACGCAGCGCCAAGGAACAATTAAACCGCTGCCTCCAATTCTACAAGCAAACAATCCAAGAAAAACAAGATGCCCTAGGCGCTGCACCAACGGGGCACCTCCGCGTATCCAAGCACCGCGAGACATTTCAATACTACCTTGTAACGCAAAAAGGCGACACTCACGGCAAATACATTCCGCAAAGCAAGAGCAAGCTTATCGCTTCCCTTGCACAGCGTGATTACGACAGCGATGTTTTGAAAGTTCTCCATAAGCAAGCAAATGCCCTGGAAATGTGCCTTGCAAAATTCGACCCTCAGGAACTTGAATTGCTGCATGCTGAACTTTCGCCAGCACGCAAGGCATTTATCGAACCGATTTGCAAAACTGATGATGAATTTTTGCAGGAATGGAACAACTCAAAGAAAGCTAAAAAGCCTCTTCTTGACGAGGCAACGCTAGACACTGCAAACGGCGAACTGGTTCGTTCAAAGTCAGAAATCATCATTGCCGACACGCTCATGCATTTAGGCATTCCCTACCATTACGAAGTTCCAAAAACAATCAAGGTCCGGGGCAAAAAGGTAACATTCCACCCGGATTTTACATGCCTTAACACGCGAACGCGCAAGGAAGTTATCTGGGAACATTTCGGGATGCTAGACAACCAGGAATACGCAAACAGCGCCGTTCAAAAAATTGCCGCTTACGCTAGCAACGGCTTTTTCATTGGAGACAACCTGATAGTTTCCATGGAAACAATTGACACGCCGTTTACAGCAAAGCAAGCAAAACAGCTTGCCGAGAAATGGCTAAAATGATTTAGATCGGTCCTACAATTACTTTCAAATAAAATTTTCGATCACCTTTTTTTAAATCATAACTATCCAAAAATGAATAAGCGTAAGATCCCGAAATTCTTACGCAAAAAACATTCACATTCAAATCACCGTGCGCCCTAAAATAAAAATTCCTTTTAGGGCTAAAAACAAACCAGTCAGTGTTGTAACCAACACCAACTGATACAGGAACATAGCGACGCCAGACATAATATTCCAATGTTGGATTTTGCAACGCCGCCAAGCCATAAGTAAATTTCGAAAGCGTTTCAGAACCAGTATAGATTCCCACCAAAATTCCAGCAGTACCAAATACGGAATTAACAATGGAACCGAACCCACTAATTCTTGAGCAGGAATCAGTTTCATCAGAAAGAACATGCAAATTTAAAAGCAACGCTTCTAAATAAAGGCCATTTGTAATTTTGAGGTCTCCGCTAAAACCCATGTTGTAATCAATATGGTTCCCCCAAGTAGTAAGATCCACCCCAAAAGACATGCGAGCTTCTTCAGTCAAAGTTCTATCGACATAACGCTCTAGATAACCTGTAAAATTCTTAGTGGATTTTTCTTCCAACGGTTTTTCAGCAATAACAAGAGAAGCAAAAACAGCCACAAGCACGAAAATTACTTTCAACAAACTACACGGCATTATTCCACCGCAGATTAAAACAGATTCACCTTGTTTAATGGCTGGCGCATTTCTACAGAAATTCCCAAAAGAAGCTGATTTATTGCGCCCCATTTTTTTCGGTCTTTCGCAGGATCGTCAAATTTCATGCCCTTGACTAGCCATTCTATTTTCGGCGTGATATTTACAAGGTCACCTACTGGGAATCGCTTAAGCAATTGCGCGCCGCCCATGAAAGCAAAGGTCATCACGGAATCATTTTCTACATAAAATTCATCAAAGCCAATGCCGCCCAAAATATCCAGGGCGTAATTTTCATACTCAAATGTATAACCAAGCAAGCCATCAAGCCCCGCTGCAGAAATTTCCTTCCCCGAAATCATGGCATCAACCTGGATTTGCACAATCACATTGTACACTTGAATTCTTGCATGCGGTATGCTAAATGTAAAAGATTCCTGTACCGGGTCAAACGCAGAACTCATAAAAGATTTGCCAGCCGCAAGTCCAATACTCAACCCAAGCACTGGAGACTTTTTATCCGTTTCATGCAAAGCTTCTGCAATATCTTGAGTCACCATGGCTTCAAGCGCTGGCCGATAGCGACTGTTTGGATAGGCATTTAAAAACTGGTCACGCAAAAACAGCAACCATTCGTAATCCATATCGTAATAGCTTTCGTGCGAATACGGGTTATCATTTCGGACCCAGAGATACGCCCAAGCAGCACCGATTTCACTAGCCACCGCCTGTGGAGATTTTACAGCAGCCTTCGCAACATCCGTCACAACATCCTTTCGAATCAATTCCCTTACCATGTACTCTGCAATGGAGCCTGTCAGGAGTGTTGAGTTCTTCTTTAACATTGTCTTTTTGCTATACGAATAGAACATGTCGTACTTGGCAATAAAATAATCCAGGAGCAAATTGTAAAATGCGTTGTCCTCAACACTCAAAACTCGCCCATTTATTTCGCGACCATAAAATGTTTGATAATTGGTATAGACTCTCGGGAAATATTCCCCTTCAGCTTGTGTCTTGGAAAACAGAGCTCTGACTTTTTTCGTTAAAAGATCCTGTTTCGTTTTGTCTTGGCAAAGATGTGAACTGACATTCGGGGCGGCTTCTGCGATGTAGTCAAGAAGCTCGGGAATTTTTTCATAAACGTAATTCTCATCAGTTTGATGCAAGGCTCTAGTACGACTATTCCGCATTTCATCAATGACGTGCAAATCAAAGTCGCAGGCATCAATACTCGCATTGTTTTCAACAGCGATCGCAGGCAGAGCCCAAAGCAGCAAGAAGAATGTGAAAAGAATTTTGCCCATTAGTAAATCAATATAACATTATTTAATAGCCAGGTTGCAACAACCACCTTCACAATCACACACTATGCCCCCCCCAAACACTACCAGGGCAAGCATTTTCACAAAGCAGCCACACATTTTCATACAAACTAAACATGCGATGGCGGATAAAAGCGGCGTTTTTTGAATTCTTACCCGCCGTAATTGACAAAATTTAACACAATTAACGAGAAAATTTTAAAATTTCACAAAACAGGCACCGTCCTGGCAGATAAATCAAAGTGATCAAGCCACTTTTATCCGCCAAAAACACCAAATACAACCAACAAAGCCCGCAACAACAGCAATTCCGGCGGATAAAACAATGCAATCACCCCCGTTTTATCCGTACTTTTCGCAAAAAGCCACTCCTCAACAGCTCCAAAATTGTACTCTTCGGCAAATAAAATTCCCAAGCAACGCAAAATTCAACGTATCTCTCGTCTCTCGTCACTCGCCTCTCGCCTCCAATTAACTATCTTTGCCACCGAAAAAGTTTTTTTCAAGGATTAACCACTATGATGAAACGTACACACAACTGCGGCGAACTTCGCGCTGCAAATGTTGGAGAAGTAGTTACCCTCAACGGTTGGGTAGACCGTCGCCGTGACCACGGTGGCGTTATTTTTGTTGACCTCCGCGACAAGTATGGCAAGACCCAGATTGTTTTCAACCCTGACTACAATTCTGAAGTTATGCCAATCGCAGAACAGCTCCGTAACGAATACGTAATCGCTGTTACTGGTAAGGTTCTCGCTCGCGAAGCTGGCAACACCAACGACAAGCTCCCTACTGGTGAAATCGAAATCAAGATCGACAAGATCGAAATCTTGAACGCCGTTACCAACCTTATTCCGCTCGAAATCAACAATCCGAACGAAGAAAGCAAGGAAAACGACGACCTCCGTTTGCAGTACCGCTACCTCGACCTTCGCCGCCCATGGATCCAGCGCAAGCTCATCCTCAAGAGCCAGTTCCTCAAGGCTGTGTACGACTTCTTCTACAGCAACGGTTTTGAAAACATCGAAACTCCGGTGCTCTGCAAGTCCACTCCGGAAGGCGCTCGCGACTACCTCGTGCCGAGCCGTGTAAACCCGGGTAAGTTCTACGCTCTCCCGCAGAGCCCGCAGCAGTACAAGCAGCTTTTGATGATTGCTGGCATGGACCGCTATTTCCAGATCGCAAAGTGCTTCCGTGACGAAGACCTTCGCGCTGACCGCCAGCCGGAATTCACTCAGATCGACGTCGAAATGTCTTTCGTAGACCAGGACGACGTGATGGGCATGTTCGACAAGTTCGTTACCGAAGTTCTCGGTAAGGTTTGGAACTTCGAACCGCCTAAGAAGATCCGCCGCATGAAATGGGCAGAAGCAATGCTCAAGTACGGTTCCGACAAGCCAGACCTCCGCTTTGACCTTGAAATCCATGACGTTTCCGAAATCGGCGCAAAGAGCGAATTCGGCGTGTTCAAGAACTGCGTTGCCGGTGGCGGCAAGATCCGCGGTATCGCTGCCAAGGGTTGCGTTGACTTTACCCGTAAGCAGATCGACGAACTCACCGCCTACGTTGCAAAGTACGGTTCCAAGGGTCTCGTATGGATGCGCGTCAAGGAAAACGACGAAGTGGAAACCCAGGTTGGCAAGTTCTTTACAACAGAACAGCTCAACGAACTCCGCGACGCTGTTGGCGCAAAGTGCGGCGACATGATGTTCTTTATTGCAGGTCCTGAAAAGGTTGCAGCAACCGCCATGGGTCAGCTCCGTCTTGGAAGTTGCTCGCATCAAGGGCCTCCGCGATCCGAAGAAGCGCGAATTCGTTTGGATTACAGAATTCCCGATGTTCGAATACAGCGACACCGAAGGCCGCTACATGGCTATGCACCACCCGTTCACCAACCCGCTCCCGGAACACCTCGACATGATGCTTTCTGGCAACCTCAAGGATTGCAACGCAGAAGCATACGACCTTGTTTTGAACGGTGTTGAAATCGGCGGTGGTTCCGTTCGTATCCACAACCCGGAAGTCCAGGAAAAGGTATTCCGCCTGCTCGGCCTTACCGAAGAACAGGTTCAGGAAAAGTTCGGCTTCTTCGTTGACGCATTCAAGTTCGGCGCACCTCCGCACGGTGGTCTCGCATTCGGCCTTGACCGCGTTGTTGCTACAATGGAAGGTGAAGAATCCATCCGTGACTTCATCGCATTCCCGAAGAACACTAGCGCATCTAGCCCAATGGACCAGAGCCCAAGCGACGTGGATCTCCAACAGTTGCAGGATATCCATATTGCAATCAACATTGCAAAGAAGTAATCTGTTCCCTTCGCATTGCGAACTACAGAGTTCAAAAGGTTCCGAGTTTATGCTCGGGGCCTTTTTTTTTAGAAACTTAAATTTATGGTATCATTCACAAAATAAATGATACGCAATCAATTTTCTTTTTATATGTTTCTATTCATGAATATCAAGAAGAATTTATTGTATCTCCATTTAGCACTTGCAAGCTTTGCGTTTGCGGAACCAAGCGACGTTCAGGAACAGGCAAGTGCAATCGCAGAACAAGAGCAAGTTATCGCAAACGATTCTAGCGCTACGGCTAATCCAGAAGAAAAAGCAATCACTGAAAAAGACATCGAACCAATAACAAATAACTTGCAGGAATTACAAGCAAGTTCAGACGCCTTGAAACAAGAAATAGAAACGCTCAAGGCTACTATAGAAGCACAAAATAAGGCTTCAGCAGAAGCAAACGAAAAGATTGCAAAAATTACAGAAGAACAAGCCGCAATGAAAGCTGCCGAACAGGAAAGGCTCGAAATAGAAGAAGCAAAAAAAGCAGCAGAAGCAGCAAAGGCAAAAGAAGAAGTTGACAATGCGCTCAAGGTTCTACATGGAAACGCATACAACGCATCGGGTAATGTCGCAGCACAGTCAACCATTGGGGGCGATTTAGCTATACCGCATAAAATGTACGGTCACAAGCTTGCCTACATGGAGCCGATTAACGAAAATGGAGCCATTGCATTTGGTCAGAACACCACTTACTTTATGTCATTTGACAATGCCAACGAACTTGGCGTAATATCCATTGGTTCTACGGCAAAATCATTCGGTTTTTCTTTGGAAGCAGCCCTCGGCAAAAAATGGCAATATAAGGATTATCCAAACGGAGGCGAAGAAAATTCATTTACAACAAAATCCGGGCACATGTATGGAGCCACAGCGTCTATGCTGCTTGGAAATATTGACGTAGCTTTAAAAGGCCAGTTTGTAAACCCGGAACTGGAGGAAGATACGACAACTAACATATATTCCGAAAAGCACGAAATCAAGCATGAAATTTGGGATGCAAAAGGAAAGCTTGTTATAACAAACACAAGCAATCCTGCATTTGCCTGGGAATTTGACTTAAACTTTTTGCGCCATAATGCAGTAACGCATTCTACAGAAAAGAACATACAGCATGTCGAAGACGGTAAAGACTACTTAGCTACATACAAAAAAACACAGTCAGACACGTCGTCTAGAATAGAAATTGTTCCTGAATTAAAAATTGGCGCAGCCGTATTGAAATCGGGGAAATCCAGAGTATTACTTGGCTTGAATACAAAAATCCCATACATGGTATATGATAGAATTGATGGAATTTGCAGTAGAAACAATCAGCTGGCGGTATTTGTAAAACCAAATGCCCTTGCAGAAACTTCTCTCAGCAAATACCTGATTGTCTTCGGTAGCATTGATTATGAGCTGAACTTGTTTTCATGGAGAGATTCCTATATCAACGAGGAAGCAATCAAATCTATAGAAATCAACTCGGGAACAACAACGGTAAATTTTGGAGCCCGCATCGCATACGAACAGCTAGCAATGGAAATGGGCTTTACCAGGCAATTCCTAAAGAATCCGTTCCATGCCATAGATTCAGAAGACGACATTGCAGTAAACATAGGGGCAATGCTTAGCTTCTAAAAGTAAAAGAGCGACCTTGACGGTCGCTCTTTTTAACTAAAGATTTTTGCCATCGCTAAAGGCCTTGCCAACACGGTCCCCGATCGCAATATACGAATGCTTTACGGTATCAAATACAACAGCATTCAACTTGACAAGATCAATTTTACCGTCAGCATCAAGCACGGATTCCTCGGCTGAAACATTCACGACTCGCGCTATGCAAAGCTCCGCCTCGGCATCGTAACTTTCAAATTCGCATTCTAGAGCCACAGGGAATTCAGTAATAATCGGAGCGTCCACATTTTCAGCTCGTTCTGCATGCAAGCCGGACTTAGCAAATTTTTCAGAATCCTTATGACCAGAAACGATTCCTAAAAAATCAACTTGCTTAATGTGGGCTACATCGGCAAAACTGACAGTAAACGCCTTGCGATTTAAAATATTATCCATGCTCTTATGCGAAGCGGCAATATAAATAGCAACCTTGTCATAATCGGCACAACTCCCCCATGCAGCGACCATTGTATTGGGAGAATTATCTTCGTTATAAGATGAGATTACAAGTACCGGCTGCGGGTACATATAGGCCTTTGGGCCAAAATTTTTACGCATAGAATTTCCTTTTTTCAATAAAAAATCCCGGTGCACAAAAAAATGCAACCGGGAACAAAATTTTTGTATTAGCTATTAAAGGCCACGACGTTCTGCATCGAGCAAAAGAGAAGACAAGGATTCTTCTACAGTGGAATTAAAATCGCCAGCGCCAAGAGAGCAGTTAGAAACAACTTGGCCACCACGGCTCAAGCGGATAATAGAAAAGCCGCCTTCTTCGGAGAAAGATACAGAAAGACCCATTTTCAATGCCTTTGCAAGCAATTCGCGCATATTTAGCTCCTATCTGGAATAAAAGGCACCAAGTGCCTAAAAAATGTTAACGCGCTAAAACTACACTATTAAACTTTAAAAAGCAACAGAATTTTTACTTAAAATGCTAAAACACGCCTTTTTTAGTAGGTAACCCCCTATAAAACTTCGTAAAAGCAAAATTTTTCTATATTTGCAAACGATACGGGAGCTGGTTAAACCGGCTGAGAGGAAGTTTAAGACTTCGACCGCACCTGATTTGGATAATGCCAACGGAGGTATAATGATTAAGGTCAATGGCATCGACATCGAAGCCGACGGTACCGTTTTTGCGGACAAGACCGTCGCAGAATATCTTTCCACCACAAACTATGACTGCAAGCGCATTGCCGTAGAAAAAAACGGCGATATTGTGCCTAAGGCCAAGTATGCAGAAACGCTCCTTGCCGAAGGAGATTCCCTGGAAGTCGTGAGTTTTGTGGGAGGCGGTTGATGGTCTCTCGCGAAGAAATGCTAAAAGCCTTGGTTATTCGCCAGGGTGCAGAAAATGTTGCCAAGTTGCAAGCAGCAACGGTTGCCGTGTGCGGACTTGGCGGTCTCGGGTCCAATGTTTCCATTTCACTTGCACGCGCTGGTGTCGGCAAATTGATACTGATTGACTTTGACTGCGTCGACGTTACCAATTTGCACCGCCAGCAGTATAAGGCAAGTCAGGTTGGTGTGGCGAAGGCAGTTGCCTTGCCCGAAAACTTACGAGAAATTGCTCCTTATTTGCAAATTGAGGCGCACGAAGTTCGCATTTCAGAAGAGAATGTGTTGGAACTTGTGGGCAAGGCAGATGTTGTTTGCGAGGCCTTTGACAATGCAGAAAGCAAGGCGATGCTTGTAAATGCGGTTTTGGAACACAATGCTGAATTGCCAGCAGAAAAGCAGCAGTTTTTGGTGGCCGCAAGTGGCATGGCAGGTTTTGGTGATGCCAACAGCATTCAGACCCGTCGCGTTTCCAAGAAGTTTTATATGTGCGGAGACGGCGTAAGCGACGTGAACAATGGCATCGGCCTGGTCGCCCCGCGCGTTATGGCATGCGCCGCTCACGAGGCGCAAACCGTTGTAAGGCTAATTTGTGGAATGGACGGATTAGCTAAAGTACCAGAGCATATTGAAGAGCCCCCTCGGCAAGCTCGGGGTACTTAGAAGTTAATATGAGAAGCTTAAATGTAAGGTCGCTGAGCCTGCCGAAGCGAAAGTTTAATAATTAAAGGATTGCAAAGATGGAAAACGATAAACTTGTTATTGGCGGTCACGAATTTAACTCCCGCTTTATCCTTGGTTCCGGCAAGTATTCCCTGAAGCTTATTGAAGCTGCAGTGAAGTATGCCGGTGCAGAAATCATTACTTGCGCAGTTCGTCGCGCAAACACGCAGGACCACGAAAATATTCTGGATTACATTCCAAAGAGCGCAACGCTTTTGCCAAACACCTCTGGCGCACGCAACGCTGACGAAGCAGTTCGCATCGCACGCCTTGCCCGCGAACTGGGCTGCGGCGATTTCGTGAAAATCGAAATCATGCGCGACACAAAGTACCTGTTGCCAGACAACTACGAAACCATCAAGGCTACAGAAATCCTTGCAAAGGATGGCTTTGTGGTAATGCCTTACATGTACCCGGATCTGAATTGCGCTCGTGACATGGTGAACGCCGGTGCCGCAGCGGTCATGCCGCTTGCTTCCCCGATTGGCTCTAACCGTGGCCTTTCTACAAAGGATTTTATCCAGATCTTGATTGACGAAATTGAACTCCCGATCATTGTGGATGCAGGCATCGGTAAGCCGTCTGAAGCTTGCGCTGCAATGGAAATGGGTGCCGCTGCTGTCATGGCAAACACCGCTCTTGCTACTGCCGGTGACTTGCCTCGCATGGCCGCCGCCTTCAAGTCTGCAATCGAAGCTGGTAGAAACGCATACCTTGCAGGCCTCGGCCGTGTGCTTTCCCGTGGCGCAAGTTCCAGCGACCCACTCACAGGGTTCCTGAGAGATTAAGAGGTACGCTGCGCTTGAGGTCGGTCGCTTTGCTCCCTTCGAGGTATGAGGTCGGTCACTTCGTGACCTTTGAGGTTTAGAGGCTTTCTGCTTGACTCTCCCCATACCTCTAGCAGCGAAGCTGCGTACCTCACACCTCAAAGCATCCGAAGGATGCGCCCTGATTTAGATCATCCTACTGTCTACTACCTATGAACAACTACAACGACGAACGTTATTTTATTGATTCCGACACTTTGTCGCCGGAGGCTTTGGAACGCAAGCACCGCATCGAGACCGACCCCAGCGCCCGCTCAAACCACATGGAATACATGAAGGGCATGGAAGTTATCAAGTCCGACATCCACGACAAGGTCATGGGCCATGTGGATTCCGTTGACTTTAGTAAATATACCGCCCGCGATGTAAAGGCTGCTCTTGAACACGACACTTGCACTGTGGAAGATTTCAAGGCACTCCTTTCTCCTGCCGCCGCCCCGTTCCTTGAACAGATGGCCCAGAAGGCAAAACTAGAAACAAGCAAGCATTTCGGAAACACGGTCTATTTCTTCACTCCGCTCTACATTGCAAACTACTGCGAAAACTACTGCGTCTATTGTGGCTTCAACTGCTACAACAAAATCAAGCGCATGCAGCTTTCCATGGAGCAGATCGAGCACGAAATGAAGGTCATCGCCGACAGCGGCATGGAAGAAGTGCTGATCCTCACCGGCGAAAGCCGCGCCAAGAGCAGCGTGGAATACATCGGCGAAGCCTGCAAGATTGCCCACAAGTACTTCCGTATGGTGGGTGTAGAAGTTTACCCCATGAACACGGACGAATACAAGTACCTGCACGAATGCGGCGTTGACTACGTTACCGTTTTCCAGGAAACCTACGACAAGGACCGTTACGAACAGCTTCACCTGCTGGGTCACAAGAGAATTTATCCGTACCGTTTCGATTCCCAGGAACGAGCTCTCATGGGTGGCATGCGCGGCTGCGGTTTCTCCGCATTGCTGGGCCTTTCCGACTTCCGCAAGGATGCCCTGGCTAGCGCGCTGCACGTATTCTATTTGCAGAAGAAGTATCCTCATGCAGAAATGAGCCTGTCCTGCCCACGCCTTCGTCCCATCGTGAACAACGACAAGATTAACCCTCTTGACGTTCACGAAAAGGAACTTTGCCAGGTACTGTGCGCCTACCGCATCTTCATGCCCTTCGTTGGCATTACCGTCTCCAGCCGCGAAAGCAAGGAATTCCGCAACGGCATCGTAAAGATCGCCGCCACAAAGATTTCTGCAGGCGTCTCTACAGGCGTTGGCGACCACGAAGAAAAGTACAAGAAGGACGAATGCAAGCCCCGCACCACTGAAGAAAATGCCCGCGCAGCAGAAACCGGTGGCAACGCAGCAGCTACAGAGTCCGAAGATGCCGGCGGCGACGAACAGTTCGAAATCAACGATTCCCGCAGTTTGAACACCATGTACAAGGATATCAGCGACGAAGGCCTCCAGCCAGTGCTCAACGATTACCTGTACGTGTAATTATTTGAAACAATTGTGTAAAAAATGCAGGTTTTTAGCCTGCATTTTCTCTTATCAAGCGTTTTTAGCACATAAAAAGGTTTAATTACTTCAAAAAAAATATAGCGCAAGAACATCCTTTTTATTAGATTTCCTTGCAGTTCACAGGAGATTGTTGTGATTCACACACTATATTGGATAATTGATGTTTCTTACATAATAGTCCTTGCTATTATACTCCGCCAAGCCTATGTATATAGGGATGTTCTTTCTCCAGTCGACAGATCCTACAGAGTTCTCCTTTCATGGGTCACCTTTTTCTGTTTTCTTGATACCGTTTGGGGCATAGCGGCAACCACACAGGTTGGCGACCCATCGTTACTCTTTGTTCTTTCTTCTCTTTTTCATATTTCAACGGTTGCCACGGCAAATTTTTGGCTTTATTTTGTCCTTACCTATCTTCAAAAAGAAATCAGCAATTCACATATCTACAAGATTATTGGTGGTGCAATTGCAGGATTTCAAATTATACTCGTAGCCATAAATTGCTTTACACCAACAATATTTTCTATAACCGAAGATTATTTGTACAAGGTGGAACCACTCAGATATGTAGCATTCATAAATCAATATATAATTTATTTTGGCATCGGCATTATGACCGCAATTGCCGCTCTAAAAAAGAAAGACGAAAGCCGCAAAACATTTTTTTCAGTCTTCATGTTCGTACTGGCACCAGTACTTTGCGGAGCATTCCAGTTACTATACCCAGAATACCCATTTCACTCCATTGGCTACTTTATCGGCTGTTGCATAATCCATATATTTATTGCAGCCAAGGAACGTAACGACCGCCTGGTTATAGCTTCAACAACAGATTCCTTGACAAATGCCTTTAATCGAAATGCCTACGAAGAAGATTTTAAAAAGTATAGAAATGAACCTATTGATGACGATTTAATAATCTTTTCCATCGACATTAATGGCTTAAAACAAACAAACGATACACTCGGTCATCTTGTAGGCGATGAACTAATTATTGGTTCAGGTCAATGCATATCGAATGCCTTCGCTGGTTGCGGCAAGGTATACCGTGTTGGCGGCGACGAATTCATGGTAGTCGTCCATTACGATGGTGATGGCTCAGATTTCAAGTCAAAGCTCATCGAAGAAACCCTTCATTGGCAAGGTGAAAAAGCTAAGGAAATTTCATTATCCATTGGATATGCCGAAAAAAGCAAGATGCCTAACGCTAGCTTAATAGATCTAAAGAAAGCTGCCGACAAAATGATGTATGCAGACAAGGATCTCTACTATCAAACCAAGGGCGTAGACCGTCGCGGGCAACGAGAAGCATTCGATGCGATTTGCCACTCCTATACAAAAATACTAAAGGTCAATCTTACTAGCGATTCCTACAAGATCATACAGATTGATCCAGAAGAAAAGGATTTAAAGTTCGGCTTTGCAGAAAACATTTCAACCTGGCTTCGTAACTTCGGCCTTTCTGGCCAAGTACATCCAGATGATCTTGACAATTACCTAAACCAAACAAATATCACCTATTTAAGAAACTACTTTAAAAACGGTTGTTCTTCAATTGGAATTTTCTATAGAAGACGTTCCAGTTTTGGCTACAATGCCGTGATGCTAGAAATGCTTAAGGCAGATGATTACACCGACACAAACCAAAGCATGTTCCTTTATCTAAAGGACATTGGCAACAAGATTGTTTACGCATAGTATATGAAACTCGATACCACACTTTATTTTATAACGGACAGTTCCACGGTTCCTGCCGAAAAATTTTTGCCATCCGTTGAAGCTGCATGCAAAGGCGGAGCTACAATTATTCAGCTTCGTGAAAAAAACAAAAGCACTCGTGAATACATGGAACTTGCAACAGCCGTTCACGAAATTACAAGCCGTTACAATGTACCGTTAATCATTGATGATCGTGTAGACGTCGCACTTGCCATTCACGCTGAAGGTGTTCATGTCGGTCAAACTGACATGCCTGTTGCTACTGCTCGCAAACTCATGGGACCAGATAAAATTATCGGCGCAACAACAAAGACCGTGCCACAAGCTCTCGAGGCTTACAGCCAGGGCGCAGACTATTGCGGAGTCGGTGCAATCTACCCTACTACAACCAAAGTTGTAACCATTTTGACAAGCGTAGACACGCTAAAGGAAATTGTCAAGGCAGTGCCAATCCCGGTGAACGCCATCGGTGGCTTAAACAAGACAAATATCGATGTCTTAAAGGGTTCTGGAATTTCTGGCATCTGTGCAGTTTCTGCAATTCAAAAAGCAGAAGACCCCGAATCCGCTACAAGGGAATTGAAAAAAGCATTCCTCGAACTATAAAAAATTGTAGCAAACAAAAAGAAAAAGCCGCCCACATTTCCGTGAGCGGCTTTTAACGAGTCTATATCCGGGAGGCCGAGTGCGGTGCATTCCCGCGAATCTCTCGTCTGTAGGCACGTAGTGCCGTTCTTTCGTCTAAACTACATGCAGGTGTAGCCGCCGTCAACCGGAACCATGATGCCGGTAACGTAGCTGGAAGCCTT
>DCGZ01000056.1 GCA_002314675.1 Fibrobacter sp. UBA1765
CCGACAGGCCGCTGGGGCCTGTGATTCTGCGACTCGCTGCCCGTGGGCCGCTCGTCTCGTTGACGCGCCCAATTATAGAAATTCAGAGAACTTTGGCAAGGGTTATTTTCAAACATTTTTTCACTTTTTTTGAGATTTTCGGCTAAAAACGGCTTGTTTATCAACTTCAATACACAATTTCAACAATCTATCAACATTTTTGTTTTGAAGGAGACAATATTTTTGTTGTAAAACGCATCTCTTTGAATATCAAGGAGTTGAAAAACGCTTTTTTGCGTTAGGGACGGAAGCCCGAATGGGTTCGGACTCGCACGCTAACAGTTTTATCCACACATCTATTAAGTGCGAGGCTGAACGGACGCGCGTAGCGCGATAACGCGACGGCCCGGGCCTTTTTGGCGAAGCGAAAAAGGCAACGCCCTGGAAAGTTTTTAGGAAAGTCTAGATTGCTTCGCTACGCTCGCAATGACATGAAAACTACGCTCGCAATGACATGAAAACTAGGTCTGCAGTGACACGAAAACTATGCCTGCAGTGACATGAAAACTATGCCTGCAGTGATACGAAAACTACGCCTGCAGTGACACGAAAGCTACGCTCGCAATGACACGAAAACTACGCTTGCAATGACGCTGAAACTACATTTATAAAAACACCGAAGCTTCGTTTACAAAAATGCTGTAGTTACATTCGCCGACACAATAAGGTAACCATTCACAAAAATCAAATCGTTGTACACAGGATAAACTTTTTGCACAAAAAAAATCCGGCTTTTACACCGGATTTAAAATTTGAATTTTCGTGCGTTTAGTTCACATGGCCAGTTTGCATTGCGCGAAATTCTTCCACAAGCTTGTTGAATACTTCGCCACGAACCTTGTAGTTCTTGAACAGGCCAAAGGAAGCACAAGCAGGTGACATGAGTACTGCGCCACCGTTGCCGATTTCTGTGCAGCGGTCAAATGCGGCCTCGAGGCCCGGGAAAATTTCCATTGGAACATTCACCTTGGCTTCTTCTGCAGCGACCTTCATGCGCTCTGCAGTTGCACCAATGAAAGCAATGCTCTTTAAGTTTTCGAGACCTGCGATTACGCCGAACATTTCTGCAAAGTCGGCATTCTTTTCGGAGCCGCCAAGAATCAGGGAGAACGGACGCTTCATGCTCTTGACTGCTGCCATTGTTGCATCTGGGCGAGTTGCGTAGGAATCGTTGTAGAATTCAATGCCAGCAATTTCGCCACGGAATTCCATGCGAAGCGGGAGCGTTTCGTAAGTCTTGAGAGCTTCGAAGATTGTATTGATATCAACGCCTTCTGCAAGGGTTGCAAGAGTTGCTGCGGCCATGTTTTCGAGCTGGTAAACGCCACGGGTCTTGCAATCGCTCAAACGGAGTTCCGCATTGCCAAGGCGGAGTGTTTCGCCATCGATCCAAACGGTTGCTCCCTTGTAATGGCCGAAGGCGAACTTTTGACCTTGTGACTGATTTGCTATGTTCTTTGTTGGTTCTGCGTCCTGGAAGAACACGCAAACATCGCCACGCTTCTGGTAACGCACAAGGTTTGCCTTGGCATCGCGATATTCTTCAACAGTCTTGTGCCAATCCAAATGTTCGGAAGAGACCTTGAGAACAACGCCAACATGCGGGGACGTTGAAAGGGTCATCAACTGGAAGGAAGAAAGTTCAAGGATGTTGATGCGATCCTGGTCTGCATCGGCAAGCAAATCAAGCATTGGTACGCCGAAGTTACCACCGATTACGCAAGGTTCTCCGGCGTGGTTCAAGATATGGCGAATCATGCTGACTGTAGAACCCTTGCCGAGAGTTCCAGTAACACCGATGATGGAAGATTCTTCAACTGCTTCAAAGAAGATTTCAGCCTGGCTTGTAAGTTCGCCGCCTTCGCGCTGGAACTTGAAAAGTTCCGGGCTCATTGGATAAATGCCAGCGGAACGAACAACAATCTTGCATTCGGAAAGACCATCCAGATAGTTTTCGCCGCTCACGACCTTTACGGAAACACTTGCCGGGAGTTCTGGAAGAGTCACTGGATTCTTGTCCATTACAACAATCTTTGTTGCTCCCTCGCGAACAAGAAAACGGAGTGTACTCTGGCCTTCGACACCAAAGCCCAAAATACCGACGCAAGAATCAAATTCCATAATTTATCCTTTTTTAGATTGCCACGCTACGCTCGCAATGACATGTTTGGCGTGCGCTCGCTGTGACATGTTGAGAAAGCTTGCAATGACTGGTTGAGTATGCTTGCAATGACAAATCACGTTCATTCGTTAACATATTGAATAAGACCACAACGACTTGCCGAGCATGCCTGCAAATTCTTAAAACCTTAGAGCAATGTTTATATGATGGTTGCCATCGAGGGTTGGGTCTGTTGAATAAGCGTATTCAACATTTACACGATCAATGCGAACGCCAATACCACCACTTACGCCATCATCTGTATCCGGGCGATATGCATAACCGGCACGGAACACAAGCATTTTGCGATACATAAATTCAGCACCGGCCATTGCCATAAGATCAGAATCAGCTTGACGATATAAATCAGCAGACATAGCCAAGTCAAAAATCTGGTTCAAGGCAAATGTACCAGTAACACCAGACTGCACCGCCGTTGGTGGCACACGATGGTTTCCTTCATATTCGGTAACATAGCCCGCATTCGTAACAACGGTTGCAAATGTTATGTGCCTATCAAGAGCTACAGAAACGCCCCCATCGGCCAAGAAACCATAGGCGGTTTCATCATCAATCGTCTGCGAAGCAAAGCGAGCAGAAAGAGCCCACTTGAACATGGCGTGCCTAAAGCCAACACCAAGTTGAGCAGCCCACGCAGAAGCAGAAAATTCACCGGTTTCAAAGCCCTCTTCATCGCGGCCTTCCAGATCATCGTATCCTAGAAATTCCAAGCCACCGGAGAACACGAAATGTTCATACGGCATTGCATAGTAAAGCGACAAAAGCTTGGCACCGACCTTGTCACTAAACACAATTTGGTTCCAACCGATTTCTGGTTCTGTTGCAGCAAGAGGTGCTAGCGGGTTGCCAACTACTTCGGAAGGCCCCGCAGGAGTTGCGATGCCAGCATTAGAAAGCGCAGCCGCTCGTGGTGCCGGCTTTAAATACAGAAACTGCATTGAGGAAGCACCCGTTTCGGCGTTCCAGTAGTCTCCGGCAAAAGCAGCGACTGCAGCAAGTAAAATCAGAACAAGTTTTTTCATACAATGTTTTAGGATCTAGATTGCGTCGTCACTACGTTCCTCGCAATGACATGGAAAATTATAGTTTCTGCCAACAGCCTACAGCCGACTGCCCCCAGTCCCTCAGTTTTTTGTTCTCTCCCCAGCCTACTTTCTCCAGCCTTCCATGAGCTTGAGGCTTGCGGAAAGAAGTTCTGCGGCGCGCGGGCGGGCATCGGATTCCACATAGCAGCGAAGTTCCGGGGCGTTGCCACTTGGACGCAAGTGGATAATGTCCTTGGTATCGAATTCCATGCGGTAGCCGTCTACCGTGTTCACGGAAACGAGCTTGCCACCGGCAATGCCTCCGAACAACTTTTCGCCAAGATTCTTTTCTGCAATTTCAGCAATCTTTTCCTTGGAAATTGCAGTCGGGAATTCCTTTAAGCGATCACTCAAGGTAAAGCGGCGCGGGAGCTTTTTCAAAAGGTCTACAACGCCAATCATTTCCTTGCGAACCTTGTAGAGAACGGCAAGCATCGGGAGAAGAGCGTCGCGGGTCGGCAAGGCCTTCAAGGTGCGACCATCAAGAGTTACATCCGTCTGGAGAAGGAAACCGCCATTTGCTTCGTAGCCGGCAACGGTTGCGTCACCTTCTACAAGGCTTTCCATGCCGGCAATTACATACGGGCTACCAATGCGAGTACGCTCAATCTTTTCAAAACTTTCTGACTTTTCAAGGCTCGTATTGCAGCTCACCGGAGTTGCGACACGCTTGATGCCGAGGGCCTGTGCAGCAAGAATGCCAAGGACATCGCCACGGAGCCACATGCCGACATCGTCAGCCAAGAGCGGGCGGTCGGAATCGCCATCGGTACTGAGAACGGCATCCACGAAATCCTTGTGGGTAAAGTCGCGAGCAAGCTGTTCATCTTCTGGGCGAATGGCTTCGGTATCTACGGGGATAAATGTTTCGGAACGTGCAAAAGGTTTTACAACAGCGCCAAGCCCTTCAAGGACCTTCACCACGATATCACGGCCAACGGCACTGTGCTGGTACACGCCAAGGGTAAGGCCATTCAAGGAATTTTCACCAAAGAAATCGATATAACGCTTTACATAGACTTCTTCTGCGGACTTTTCGACAGCAGGGAGAGCTGTAGCTGCCTTGAGCATGCCATCGGCACCAAAAATGCCTTCGTCAAATTCAACTGCTTCGGCAACAATTCCCTGTTCGTCGGCCTTTGTGATTTCGCCATTCGGGTGATTGAACTTAATGCCGTTACGGTCTGCAGGAATGTGGCTACCTGTTACCATGATTGTCGGCAAGTGCTTGTCGAGGCCATAAAGTGCGATTGCAGGACTCGGGATTCGACCGCAATAGGTGACATTCCACTTGGAATCTTCGCCAGCCTTTACAAGAGCCTTCAAAATGCGTTCTGTGCTTGGACGAAGGTCACCAGCAATAGCGATCGTGCGGTCGCACTTGTAGTTTTTTTCGCAATACTGGATAAAGGAACGTGCGTAAACATAGCACACACGATCGGTCATTGCACTCACAAGGCCGCGGGCACCGCTTGTACCGAATGCGACCCCGGATTCCTTCATAACACTCTGCATAGAAACTGGCATAAAATCCTCTAAGAAAATCTTTTTCCCCTAAAATAATAAAAATGAGGTATACAAATGTATTACCAAAGTTAAAGGTACAAAGCTTTCTGTTCATATTTTGAGATTATGGATAATTTCTTTTTTGTAACACTTGACACTCACCCTTTTCACTTTATGTAAGTTGCTGAAAAAAGTCCTTATTATTTTTATAAAAATATGCATTTTACTATTGCCAAATCCGCAATGAGGAATTACTTTATAAAGGTATTTTATAAAGTCTAATTCGAGTCGAGACGCCAGTTATAACTGCAGCCGGCCGCACCTTAAAAGGAGGCCGCCATGGCCAAAACAGCACCGAGCTCCGCACTCGATTTAAGAATTTCCAGTTTGCGAACCGCCTACGAAAAAGGCGACCTCACCCCCCGCGAAGTTGTAAACAGCCTGAAGGCAGCCATGGAAGCGGCTCCCAGCCAGATCTGGATTACAAAGACCAGCGATGAACAGCTGGAAAAATATTTGAGCGTTTTGGAAAACGCAATGAGTTCCGCCGCAGAAAATAAGGGTGCGGGTTTCAAGATTCCCGCAGACAAGCCACTGTTTGGCATCCCCTTCGCCATCAAGGACAACATCGACTGCGAGGGCATGGAAAGCACTTCCGCCTGCCCCGCCTACGCCTACATGCCCAAGAAATCCGCTTTCGTGGTGCAGCGTCTGATTGACGCAGGCGCCATTCCTATGGGCAAAACCAACATGGACCAGTTTGCCACAGGCCTTGTGGGCGTGCGTTCTCCCTATGGCTGCATTCCTAACCGCTACGCACCGGAATACGTTTCCGGCGGAAGCAGCAGCGGTTCTGCCGCGGCCCTGGCCTACGAGCTTTGCAGCTTCTCGCTGGGCACGGATACAGCAGGATCCGGCCGCGTCCCCGCCGCCTTCAATAAGCTTGTGGGTGTGAAGCCCACCCGCGGGTTGCTCAGCGCAAGCGGGGTCATTCCCGCCTGCCGCAGCCTGGACTGCGTCAGCATTTTCGCATTGAGCAACGAAGATGCCCGATATGTTCTGAGCATCGCCGGCGCCGAAGACGAAGAAGACGCCTATTCAAGAGTCGCCCCGTGGAACTCCGTCGCAAATGGCGCAGCAAACTGTGTCGCAAGTGGCGTCGCCGCTCGCCTGCCAGAAAAATGGACCTTCGGAGTTCCCGAAGAAAGCGAGCTGAACTTCTTCGGAAATGATGGTTACAAGGCCGCCTTCTACCGCGCCGTTGAAGCATTCGAAAAAGCTGGCGGCACCAAGGTTACCGTCCACTTCACACCCTTCCTGGAAGCGGCCCGCCTGCTTTACGAAGGCCCCTGGGTCTTTGAACGCTACGATGCCGTAGGCAAGTTCATCGAGGATCATCCCGATGAAATCTTCCCCGTCACCAAGCAGATCATTAGCCCCAAGACAATCCCGCACCCCTCCGAAGTTTTCGCAGGTTTCCATGCACTGCAAGCCAAGAAGAAAATTGCAGACAAGGAATTTGCAAAGGTAGACGTCTTGCTGACACCTACCGCAGGCACCATCTACAAGACCGCAGAAGTCAACGCCGACCCCATCAAGCTGAACAGCAACCTGGGCTATTACACCAACTACATGAACCTGCTGGATTATTCCGCATTGGCAATTCCCGCAGGCATGGCCACCTGCAAGGATTCCAGCGCAGCAGGCGGCATGCTGGACTTGCCCTTCGGCGTAACCATCGTGGGCCGCGCCTTCGACGACTTCAAGCTTCTGGACGTAGCCGAAAAGGTTACACCCTTCCTTAGCGAAAAGATTCCTCTGGCAGTTTGCGGAGCCCACCTGAAAGGCGAACCATTGCACTATCAACTGCAATCCGCTGAATTTTTAGGCGCCGCAGAAACCGCTCCCGAATACAAGATGTACGCCTTCAAGGACGGAGCCATTTCTAAGCCCGCCATGGTTTTTGCAGGATGCGCAAATATGAACAGCGCCGACGGAGCCAGCGCAGGCCGCAGTTTTTATGTAGAACTTTACGCCCTTTCTCCAGAAGAATTCGGCAAGTTCGTGGCAGCCATCCCCACACCTCTTGGCATCGGCAAAGTCAAGCTCTCTGACGGCCGTGTGGTTCCCGGATTCATCGGCGACAGTTCCATCCTGAAGATGATTGTTGCAGGTTCCGCCATAGACATTTCCGAATATGGCGACTGGCGAAAGTTTGTCCACAAGTAAAAAAGTATCTCCATACCCAATAACAGAAACTGCACCAGGCTGGTGCAGTTTTTTTACAGAGCCTTGATTTCTTCGGGCGTGAGGCCAGAAACAGAAGCAATTTCTTCCAAAGTAAGTTTCCCCTGGACACGCAAAGCCTTGACTAGTTCGCGCTTTTCTTCCTTGCGAG